>CAZKIT010000009.1:0-24265 GCA_964552905.1 uncultured Spirochaetaceae bacterium | reverse complement strand
CGCGGATGTCATAAGCTTTGAAAACACTCATTTTAAAACTCCTTGTTTTTATCGAATAGATTTTTAAATTCTCTGTAAGACGGAAGCTCGAAGAAGAAGATGCGCTCTCCTGCCCTGAGCTTCACGCAGTTCTTTGTGAATATCTTATTGAATAATGTTGCACTTTTGCTGACATCATTTATTGTTTTAAGGGATTTCTCCGCACTCGGACGTGACACGTAATCGACTTCGGTGACGTCAGAGAGAAGGACGGGAATCTCGAGCTTGACGTAATTCGCCTTCCTTTCCTTCTCGCTTTTCGAGTTTATCTCATAGCCGAGGACCGTGGACGGACGGTAGAAATCCTCGATCATGAGTGTCTTTCCGTCCGTGTACAGGAAGACGCCCCATTCGCGCCGCTCTCTTCCGAGCTCGGCAAACCAGGTTGCATAGGTGCGGTAGATCAGCTTACCCCCTATCTTCTTCTCTCTTTCCTCGATGAAGGCGAGAACGTCTGTGTCATATTCCATAGTCCTAATAATAGCAAAAGAGGAAAATGAACGGCTATCTTTTTTTTCAACTATCCGGTAATATCTCGCATGTGGATGACTATTTAAGAAAGGATTTCGGAAAAATCCTCAAGAGCGCCGGTCTTGAAGCCAGACGCTGGATGAAGAATACAGACAGCACCGCAGCCCGTGTATATGACAGAAACCTCGAAGAACTCCCCGTGACGGTGGATCTCTACGGCGACTGGGCACGCATCGTCGACTACTCGGAAGAGGAGATGAGCGAATCGGAAAAGGCGGAGATCGAAGACATAGTGTCACGATACCTCTATGTCGAGAGCAGCCGCATAGTCTCCGTATTCCGCAGGAAGAGGGAAGGAAAGGAACAGCACGTAAAGGGGGATGAGGAGTGTCCGGTAACCGTCAGGGAGAACGGCCTTGTCTTCGAGTGCGAGCTCAGAAAGTATACCGACACTGGTCTCTTCCTCGATATGGCGGAGGCGAGGGCGATGGTGAGGGAGATGGCACGTAACGAACGGGTGCTGAATCTCTTCTCGTACACTTCATCCTTCTCGGTCTATGCCGCAGCCGGAAATGCGGAGAGCGTGACGAGCGTCGATCTCTCGAACGTCTATTCGGAGTGGGGAAGGAGAAACCTCACGGCCAACGGCTTCCTGGATGAGGAGAAGTACAGCACAGTCACATCGGATGTCAGAGAATTCCTGAGAAAGGCCGCCGGGGAGAAGAAGGTCTGGGACCTCGTCATCCTCGATCCCCCGGCATTCTCCAATTCACACAAGGCCGAGGACTTCGATGTCCAGAAGGACCATGTGGAGCTTCTGACCTCCGTCTATGACGTTCTCTCCGACGGCGGCGTCGTGCTCTTCAGCGAGAATCTCTCGGGATTCCGCTTCGACAACAAGAGCGTCAGTGTGCTCTACACCCCCCAGGAACTTACATCATCCCTCTTCGCACTCAACTTCTCGCATAAGAGGAAGAGCTGCAGGGTCTGGGTATTGAAGAAAAACAGCGGAAGAAAACGCGAAAGGAAAGAAAGGAAAATGAGCGAAGATCTTGAAAGATTCAGTTTGGATCTTGACGAAGGAAAGGAAGAAAAGAAGCGCGAGAGAAAAGAAGCGCGATCATTCTCATTCGACGGGAATGAAGACTCACCGAAGAAGGATTTCTCATCAAGAGAAGGCGGAGAAGGAAGAGAGAGAAGGGAAAACCGCCCGTCACGCTACAGCGACAGAAAGAGCAGATACAGCGATGACAGAAGAGGGGAGAGAGAGAGCCGCCCCCGTTATGAAAAGCGTGATGACGAATACCGCGGCCGTTCCTACCGCGGCGGAGAGAGGCGCAACGGTGACGGAAAAGGCTGGAATGACGAAAGAAGAAATGACCGCTACGACGGTGCTTCCTACAGCCGTCAGTCACGTTACAGCGACCGCAATGAAGACTACAGAGGACGTTCCTCCCGCTACGACGATGACAGATACGGCGAGAGAAGGGAAGAGCGCAGAAACAGATATGATGACGCTCCCAGAGGAAGAAGAGAGAGCTACAATGATGACAGGAGAAGAGAGTCGAGGCCGGAACGCAGCTACAGAAGGGACTCTTCCGATGACTGGAGAAACGGCAGGGAATATTCGAAGAAGGAGGAGCATTCCTCATTCGCACGCCGCTCGGGTGACGGCAGCCGTTCCTCATACAAGAGGTCGTCATATTCTTCCGGGAACCGCTATCAGGAGGACCGCGACGAGAGAAGGAGAGAGGAACGGAAGAAATCCTCTCCCAAACCCTTCGGCTATGATTCCTTCATGGCGAACAAGAACCGTGAAGGTGCGACTGCAGACTGGCTGAAGGACCAGGAATACATCGATAAGGATAACGACTGAAAAAAAGACCCTGCCTCGGAAAGCGGGGTCTTTGTCATATATGAAGTACAGCCGTGCTTCAGTCCTTTATCTCCTCGATATAGGTGAAGGGGAGCCATACATTGATCGTTCTGTTGAAGAGCGTCGTCTCGACACGGCAGTTGCGGTTCTTCTTCGAATATTCCTTTATCTTTCCCTCGAGAGAGAGAAGAGGTCCGTCTATTATCTTGACTCTGCCGTTCACCTTGATGGCCCTGCTCATGCCGATGATGCCGCTTGACGAGAATACCCAGCGTGCATACCTGAGGTCACTGTTACGGAGAAGTATGTCGCTTGTGTCCGAATAGTGAACGAACGAGAATCCTTCCTTGAACTTCTTGTCCAGGTTCTCGAGACGATAGTCCTTCGGAGTGAAGAGAAAGACGTAGGAGGGAAGAACGTTCTTCTGTTCGACGCTTTTGACTCCTCTCACGCTCTTGTGCGAGAGTTTGAGGAAAGGAAGCGCGAGGACCTCCCTGTTGAGGAGATTTATGTGGTTCGCTGCATCGGTTTCCCATCCTGTCCTTGTTCTGAGACAGTAGGCATTGTAGCCTTCACCCTCCAGCTGTGTCTGGCGTTCGGTGATATCTTCAGTGATGATCCATTCCGTCATTCGACAATCATACTTCAAAAAAGGACTATGATAAAGGACAAAAGGTAACGGGAGTACGACTCTTTGTACCTCTCATGTATGAAAAACAGACGGATTCTGTTACTATACGGATTGTTATATGTTTATATAAACGGTACGGGAAACCAAGACAGTGAAAAGAAAGTTCGTGATTCTTCTGATTCTCATTCTTGTTCTTCTCTCCTTCTCATGCAGGAAGAGGGAGGGAAAGGCAGACATCGGCCCTCAGGCGGAGGCAGAGCCCTCGACTCTTCCGGAGACGGAAACGACGGGGGATGTCACATCTTATGAAGAAGTGACTGAAAAGACGGAAGAAGTGAGTGTCAATGAATTCTACCGCGGGGGAGACATCCTCATAAAGGCGGAGTTCTCCGCTTCTTCAGGAGTACTCAGCTTCAATATAACAGACGAGGAGATAAAAAGGATAATCACGCTCTTCGCTTCCTCCTCTCCCGACACGGCCGGATCCGTATTCTACACCCTCGAGAACGGAGAGCTCTTCCTTACATATACAGAGCGGACGGAAGAGGAGATAGAGGAGGAATGGAGAGAATTCAAGACATTCCTCAACAGCTATAACGGTGAAAAGGAGAAGGAAGAGGAGGCCCGGCCTTCCGCCGATGCTGCGGTCACGCTGGAGAATGAGACCGTGAAGGGAACGCTAAGCGCCGGATGCTACCCCGGAAGAGCCGAGATCACCATACCCGAAGGCATGACTGAGGACGAGCTCTCGTCATTCATCTCGTTCCTTGTGGATGAGTATCCGGAAGTGACGGGGTACGGAACACTCACGGCAGGGGAAGGTGTTCTTACTCTCACATATTCCTCCTTTTTCACAGGCGAGGATGCAGAATCCCTCTTCAGTGCACTGACATATCTTGTTGATGAATACTTCACGTCTTCTGCTCCCGATACTGAGGATGCGGGAGAAGAGGTCAATGCTGAAACTGTTCCCGCTTTGACGGAAGAAGGAAAGAAGATACGTAAGTTCTCCCTCTCCATCGTACTCCAGAACTCTCTCGACGCCGGATACATGAAAAGCTTCAGTCAGCCGTATGTTCCTTCCGCACTTCTCAGAATCGATTATTCAATCAGGGACAACTTCTCTCTCGGTGTCGTCTCCGGATATGACTGGAGCGGTTATGTTCCCTTCGGTGTCAGTGCCCGCTACCATACCCGCATTCTTCCCGGTTTCTACATAGAGGGGACGTTCGGCGGCAATATAGGAGTCGGAGGGAACATGAACTACGGAGAGTATTTCACCCTTGTTTCCCTCGGATACGAATATTCATTCGATGACAGATGGTCTCTCTTCTTCAGTGCCGACTTCCTCTACAGATGGGGAACGAGGGGCAGGGCCGCCCGCTTCGGCCTCTCTCTCGGCTCAAGAGTGAGATTCTAGGCCTGAAAGAACGACCCTCCGTTTCCGCGGAGGGTCAATGCTGGAGATGGACGCCTCAGAGTCCCATCTTCGCCTTCATCTTCGACCAGCTGTCCTTGAGTGTGACTGTTCTGTTGAAGACCATGGCTTCGGGTCTGCTGTCCTTCGAGTCGACGCAGTAGTAGCCGTTTCTGACGAACTGCAGATAGTCTCCGACCTTCGCCTTCTCGGCTTCCTTCTCGATGTATGCGTCCTTGAGAACGATGAGTGAATCGGGATTGAGGTCGTCGAGGTAGTTGCCTGTGGCGGCACCGGGCGTCTCGCTTCTGAAGAGCTTGTCATACTGTCTGACTTCGGCCTTCGTGTTGACGGAAGCGCTTACCCAGTGGCTTGTTCCCTTGACCTTCCTTCCGTCGGGAGTCTCGCCGCCTCTGGAGAGCGGGTCGTATGTGCAGTGTATGACCTTTATCGTGCCGTTCTCGTCCTTCTCGACGCTGTTCGCAGTGATGTAGTAGGCACCCTTGAGTCTGATTTCGTTGCCGATGTAGAGCCTGTGATAGCCCTTGACCGGATTCTCCATGAAGTCTTCTCTCTCGATGTAGAGCTCCTTCGTGAATGCCACTTCGTGCGTTGTGCTGTTCTCGTCTTCGGGGTTGTCCACCGCAGTGAAGTACTCGATCCTGTCCTCCGGATAGTTGTCGATGACGACCTTGACCGGATCCAGTACCGCCATGAGCCTCTTTGCCCTTCTGTTGAGGTCTTCCCTGACGCAGAACTCCATGAGGGAGAAGTCGACGGTGCCCTCGACCTTTGCCACTCCCACTCTTGATACGAAGTCCTTCATGGACTCCGGAGAGTAGCCTCTTCTTCTTATGCCGCTGACTGTCGGCATTCTGGGATCATCCCATCCCGAGACGAAGTTGTTGTTCACGAGATACAACAGTCTTCTCTTGCTCATGAGACAGTATGTTATGTTGAGTCTTGCAAACTCGTACTGGTGAGGGGCATGATCGATGTTGTCGATGCTTGTAGCCCAGTCATATGCCGGTCTGTGGTCTTCGAATTCCAGCGTGCAGATCGAGTGCGTGATGCCTTCGATGGCGTCGCTGATGGGGTGGGTGAAGTCATACATCGGGTAGATGCACCACTTCTTCCCCGTTCTCGGATGCTCGGCATACTTTATTCTGTAGAGGGCAGGATCCCTCAGATTGATGTTCGGGCTTGCCATGTCGATCTTCGCCCTGAGCGTGTATTTTCCTTCGGGGAACTCGCCGTTCTTCATCCTCAGGAAGAGATCCATGTTCTCCTCGACACTGCGGTCCCTGTCCGGGCTGTTCTTTCCGGGCTCTGTCAGCGTTCCCCTGTACTCCTTCATCTCCTCGGGAGAGAGAGAATCGACATAGGCCTTGCCTTTTCTGATGAGGTCGAGTGCGATTTCATAGAGCTGATCGTAGTAGTCGGAAGCATAGTACTCATGCTCTCCCCAGTCGAAGCCGAGCCATCTTATGTCGCTCTTTATGGAGTCGATGTATTCCATGTCCTCCTTCGCGGGGTTCGTGTCGTCAAGCCTGAGGTGGCAGATGCCGTGGTATTTCTCGGCGAGCCCGAAGTTGAGGCAGATGCTCTTGATATGACCGATATGAAGGTAGCCGTTCGGCTCGGGAGGAAAACGCGTTACAATCGTGTTGTTAGGAACTCTTCCCGCCTTCAGATCGTCCTCGATGATCTTCTCGATGAAGTTGAGAGGCTTTGCTGCCGCCTCTTCCCTGATTTCTGTATCCATATTACCGTCCTTCGCGCCTTCCAAAGGGCGCTGAGATTTATTCATTCAACTTTAACACTTTTCCATATTTCTCTACTAGATGGGAGATTTTGACAAAAACAGACACTCACTAGAATAATATCTGATTTTGGTTATATAATCCCAGTCATGGCTAAAAGAATCAGAGAAGGACACAGGATCAAAAAGCTTTACCCGTTCGATACGTTCATCCCGTTCGTGATGGTGGAAAGAAGCGACAGCCAGAATACGGTGAATGATTTCTTCGATATCGCTCCGACTGAAAGATTCATAAAGGAAATGAGGGATGAAGGCCTCGAGGGATTCGGAGTTCTGCACGTAATCCTCGCCTCCTACGTCAGGATGGTCAGTCAGAGACCGAAGACGAACAGATACATCCGCGGACAGCACATATACGGCCGCAATGAGATAACGGTATCTCTCGCAATCATGAGAAAGATGAGCATCGACGGCATGGAGACGACAATCAAGATGCACTTCAAGCCCGACTATGACATCTACCAGATCTACGACGAGGTCACGAAGAAGATCGAACAGGGAATGAGGGACACGCCGACGGACAAGTACGCCGGGCTTCTGACGAAGATTCCGGGACTCTTTCTGAAGTTCGCCATGTGGCTGTTGAAGACCCTCGACTATTTCAATCTTCTTCTTCCTGCTCTCAAGGAGGCCTCTCCGTTCCATGCATCAATGTTCATAACGAACATGGCGTCACTCAACATTCCGCCGATCAGACATCACCTCTACAACTTCGGCAACTGCCCGCTCTTCATAGCATTCGGTGCGAAGAGGACGATGTACGATTTCACGGAGGACGGTGACCCGATAAAGAAGAGGGTCGTCGACATAACGGTGAATATGGACGAGAGAACGACGAACGGCTACTACTGGGCTTCGTCTCTCAAGATGTTCAAGCACTACATGGCACATCCCGAGCTTCTGAAGGAGAAGCCGGAAGAGGTCTTCGAAGACCTCTGAGGCATCTTCACCAGACTGAAAGCGTGACCCGGCCGTTTCCCTCTGTCACTATTCCGAATGACGAGGATGAAAGAAAGGCCGGGTTTTCGATTGTGAGTATCTCCCTTTCTTCCGAGGAGAATGTGATGCTGCCGCCTTTCTTGCTTATTGTCAGTTCCGTTATGGAGTTGGGCATATTATGTACGGCTTTCAGCCCTCTCCACGACATTTTCATTGAATTGCCGGTGAAGACAATCGTGTCCTGGGGGGTATGGAAAAAGACGAACGAGAGAGAGACAGTCTCGTCAGCCTCTGCCGAGAGCTTCATTTCTCCTTCTTCGCCGATGGTGAAGAACACTTCCTCCTTCCCCGAGGAGGAGTATTTCACGGTATGGAGCATATAGTCGTCAAAGACAGACGGTTTTTTCAGCCACTGGGCCTTCCTTGTGTTCATGCCACGATTCTACAATCATATTTCTTTCTTGTCATTCGTCTCCGCTGACAATAGAATTATCTCATGAACGGTATTATCGCAGATCTTCTATTCGCTTTCGTCCTCTCCCCCGAAGAGGAGCACAGGGGCTACTATCAGGCACTGACTATCGGTTACTTCGAAGAGATCGTCTCCCGAATGGACGGAGAGAAGGGCTCCTTCGTCATGATGACGAAGCTCGGCTGCGACGGCGAAGCCCTGGCAATAAGAGAGTACTACTCGAAGAGCAGTGAATGCAGTGTGAAGTACTATGAGAGCGCTCTCTATCCGACGGCGCTCTCTGTCGAAGGCGACAACAGACTCTCGTACTCGGCACTCAGCGACATAAGGAAGGAGGATGTCACCTCGTTCATCGACGAGTGCGATGTTGACACTCTTTTCATATCGGGAACGCTGCTCTCACTCAAACCTGTGTCACGCGAGATAGTCGCCGCGGTTCTCGAAAGAAAGGAGAGGCTTGAAAGGGTGATTGTAGATACGTCACTTGACTATGACATTCTCCTTCTCGAGGAAGTCAGGGAGTGTACGGAGAGAATCAGGGAATGCGGGATCAGAACCCTTCTCGTCGGTGAAGCTCTCACGATTGAGGGCGTCGGAGGAATGAGCGCCACAAGGCGTGACGAGATTCTCTCAGGTCTTATGGAAGAGCAGGGCCAGGAACGCATCTGATATGTAGCTGTCCGTGGGCTCGCTGAGGGCCCTGTCGGAGAAGAAGTCCTCGAGGACGAATCCTCTCTTCAGCATCCCGCCGATGATTTTTTCGAGGGTGTGCGAGAACTCGAGTGTGTCTCCCTTTCTTATTCTTCTCTCCCTTTCCTTCTTTGAGAGTGAAACAGTTGCGGAGAAGGGAAGCGTGTACTTCACCTTCAGTTTCCTCTCCTGCTTCTTCTCGTCGAAAAGATAGAGAACGGGATTCGCTATTCCCGTCATGAATGTTCCGCCGGAACGGAGGACACGCGCTATCTCATCGTATGCTCTGTCGATGTCCTCGACGAAGTTCAGTGATATTGGGTTGACGACGGCGTCGAACGAGCTCTCGCCGAACGGCAGGGAAAGAACGGAGCCGACGACGGTTTCTGCTTCGAGAGAGTAGAGGGAAAGGGCTTTTCTGTCCTGTTCGATCTGCCTGGGAGATATGTCGAGGGATGTGACGAGTGCTCCGTATGCTGCAAGAACAGGCGTCTGCTGGCCGCCTCCTGCGCAGAGCGAAAGCACCTTCTTTCCCTTGAGAAGAGTATACCAGGAGGGAGGAACCGGACGTGAAGTCGTTATTCTGAGTTCGGGTTTTCCTTCTCTTGCCTTCCTTATGCTCTCCTCATCGGTGATGAGAGTCCACCAGTTACCTTTTTCCTCTTCGCCGTCCCAGGCTCTTCTGTTGACTTCCTCTGTGTCCATGCTCTGATTATAACACAGGACGGAAAAAGTGTAGAGTACAGGATAATTACAGAAATAAGAATGAAATATACATAAAGTCAGGGGTGCTGACTATCGTTTTTTTTGCTTCCTGTGAGGTGAAATCTTCTTCGAGTAACATCCTCCAGCCGGAAATTATCTTCTCTCTCAGAAGACCGCGTAGACCGGCATCGGCAAGAGCTTTACTGAATACGGCATTGTCTCTTTCCTTCTTCTTGTCCCTGTCTTCTCATCTCGATGCCGCAGCCTATGTTACAGCTTTCTGTGTGTTGTATTCATCAAACCCCTCCTGTAAGATAGAGGATGCTGAACTTCTCTTCTTTCTGATGGAGCATCGCATGAGAGGTTAACGGTCCGAGTGCCAGTCGGGAGAGGATAACTGCCCGTGTATGAAGAAACGTGAAAACAGGACAGAGAAAATCTCCTTGCCGGAAGTCTGGCTGTAGCTCAGTTCGCCAGTGCGTCCCTGATCTGTGACATTATCTTTTCCTTCACTTCATGTGACAGACCGGCATCGGCAAGAGCTTTATTGAATACGGCATTGTCTCTTTCCTTCTGCTCTTCTTTTCCTTCTGCTTGTCCCTGTCTTCTCATCTCGATGCCGTAGCCTATTGTTACAGCTTCCTGTGTGTTGTATTCCATCATAATCCGTTCCACCTCCCGATGGTGTTCCAGAAGGAACTTTCTCAAGATATTGTTTTCTGCACAATACCGTATAGTCTCAAGCACAGCTCTCTTTTCCCGTCCGAACCTTTCTGTGTATTCGCTGAACTTCAAACAGAACAGACAGTATTCTCTGATTATATCGTCACTGTTTTCATTTGTTAAGACTTTGATTCTTACGCTGTAGTCCTCGCAGAAAGGAAGAATCATCTTCGTTTCGTAGAACGCAGGGACATCTTCATTCCCCGTATGTACAACGAAGAAGTGAGGATTCAGAGCTTCCTTGAAAGGTGTTCTTGCATATTGCTGATAGCTGAAGTTCGGAATCTCCTTGTTGCTTATCGCAAGAAAGTAACTGTTCATCCTGTAGGTCATGTTTGGATTCTTCGTAGACTGTGCCTCCACCATGTACAGTTCTGCTTTCCTCACTATGAAGGCAAGGTCATTGATGATTCCTCCGCAGAAGATGTTGCCACAGCTGACACTTCTGATGTCTTCTTCTCTGACTGTGTCATCGCCGGGATTGAGACAGAGGTACAGCCTTCTGAGATTTTCCGGTATTGAAAAGAGTCTTTTGAAGACGCTGTCCTTGAGCGTCCTTTTCGGCGCCAGAAGATAGTAATCCTGTTTCAGCATGTCTGATTCGTTATTCACCAGGCTTTCTCTCCTATACTTCTCAAGACATGTTTTTTCGGGATTCTGTCAGACTTTTTTCCGAATCTTTCCTTTTTTATACCGGATGGGTAAAGATATTCCTCCGCTCAGGCGCCGGCCGGCTGTTCCGGGCACTGATGCTTTTCCTTCAGAGTCTGAATGAGAGAAGAGAAAACCGGGGATGCAGTTGACATGCCGGCGGCGGAGTATACCGGTATGTACCCGCTCCTCTGGAGAATGTGTGTCTTTTTCCCTTCACGCTCTGATTGAGGTGCACGTGCTGTTCACAAAAATATTCCTCTTGATTATCCTTGGGATATGAAACGTTTCTCGTTCACTGAAATCCTTACGATAATCATAGTATCAATATGCGGCATCGCCATTCTCATCGGCCTCTATCTCTGGACAATGTATCTTACTGCGGAAAAGGATGAGGAGGCGCTCAGGAAGGCGATGGAGAAGGTTGTCAACACGAAGGGGGAGAAGGCCCTCTTCGAGATGGCCGGAATCCCCGTGGACCAGATATACTACGGAGACGAGCTGATTGAACTCTACGACAGCGACAGCGGAAGCTGGAATTATACGGCAGAGGAAGCCAGACGCATCGCCGTCTATCTTAAGTGCCGTGACAGCGTCGTCGAGATAAACGCCTATTCGTCGCTCAGCGACAGCGGACAGGGAAGCGGGGTCATCCTCTCGTCTGACGGTTACATCGTGACGAACAAGCACGTCGTGGGCTCGGCCACCTCTTTCACCGTCGTCTTCTCCGACAACACGAGCGAGGAGGGAACGCTTGTCGGCTATGACTCCCTCACCGACATCGCCGTGATAAAGGTGGAGAAGACGGGACTCGTACCGATGGACTTCGGCTCTGCGGAGAATCTTTCAGTGGGACAGATAGTCTATGCAATCGGTAATCCCTACGGTTACTCGTGGTCCTTCACCGACGGCTCGATATCCGGTCTCAACAGGATGGTGAGCACATCCACATCCTCTTCCGTCATCCCCAATATGATACAGACGAACGCTCTCGTGAATCCCGGTAACTCCGGCGGACCGCTTCTCGATTCATCGGGGGAGATGATAGGACTCATCTCCTCGATCTACTCGACAAGCGGAAGCGCGGAGGGAATCTCGTTCGCGCTTCCCGTGGAGACCGTGAAGGATGTCGCGTCATCCATCATAAAGAACGGAAAGGTGACAAGGGGCTGGATGGACTTCCTCTCCGTCGAGCTCAATGCCCAGATAGTCTCGTATTCGAACCTCGTGGTCGACGAGGGAATCCTCGTCAGCCAGGTCGTGCCCTCGGGCAAGGCCGACAGGGCCGGAATAAAGGGCGGAAACGAGAAGGCCCAGTACGGACAGAGCGTCATCTATCTCGGAGGTGATGTCATCGTCGCAATCAACGACACACCGATTACGGGATACACAGATTACTTTGCCTTCCTCTTCAACACGAAGGCCGGTGACAAGGTCAGCGTCACGGTCATCCGTAACGGACAGAAGAAGGTGATCGAGAACGTCGAACTCGTCGAACAGACGGAGGAGAACACACAGTGGATTCTGAGATGATCATTCCCGATTACATAACAGGCGTCGAACGTCCGTTCCGTGTCCACGCCCCCTACGATCTTGCAGGGGACCAGGGGGAGGCCGTCGAGAAACTCTACAGGGGCTACCTCGAGGGAGACCACGCGCAGACACTCAAGGGTGTCACGGGATCGGGAAAGACATTCACCATGGCGAAGCTCATAGAGAAGATACAGAAGCCGACGCTGGTCCTCAGCCATAACAAGACGCTCTCGGCACAGCTCTACAGGGAGTTCAGGAACTTCTTTCCGGAGAATGCCGTCACATACTTCGTCTCGACATACGATTTCTACCAGCCCGAGGCCTATGTTCCCGGAAAGGACCTTTACATAGAGAAGGAGGTCGACATCAACGATGAAATCGACCGCCTGAGGCTCCACGCCTCATTCTCTCTGATGGAGAGAAGGGATGTCATAGTCGTCGCGACCGTGTCATGCATATACGGTCTGGGTAACCCTGTATCGCTGAGGGACATGCTCTGGTCATTCAGGGTCGGGGACGAGTTTGACAGGAAGGTCGTCTTCGACCAGCTTCTGAGGATGCTCTACGAGCGTAACGACGATGTTCTCGAACGCGGACGCTTCAGATGCCGCGGCGACGTCATCGAAATCTATCCGGCGTACCTCGAGACCGCGTTCCGAATCATCCTCGACTGGGATACCATATCCCAGATTGTCTGGTTCGATCCCGTCTCGGGAGAGAAGAGAGAGAGCGTGGATTCCGTCACTCTCTACCCGGCAAAGCAGTTCGTGCTTCCGCAGAGCCAGATCGACAGGGCCATAAAGGAGATCGAGAAGGAGAAGGACGAGAGGTACGAGTACTTCATCTCGAACGGCAAGTTCGTCGAGGCCGAGAGGATAAAGAGCAGGGTCGAGTACGATCTCGAGATGCTCCAGGAGATAGGATACTGCTCGGGTATCGAGAACTACTCGAGGCCCCTCACGGGAAGGAAGGAGGGGGAGAGACCCCCGGTTCTTCTCGACTACTTCCCCGACGACTTCGTGACGTTCATAGACGAGAGCCACGTCACGCTTCCACAGATAGGGGCGATGTACGAAGGCGACAGGTCGCGTAAGACCAACCTCGTCGAGTACGGTTTCCGTCTTCCCTCCGCTCTCGACAACAGACCTATGAAATACGAGGAGTTCGACAGCAAGGTGGGACAGCGCATCTACGTCTCAGCCACTCCCGGAGAGAGGGAGAAGGCGGAGTCGGTCGAGATAGTCGAGCAGCTCATAAGGCCCACGGGGCTTCTGGACCCCGAGATAACCGTCAGACCCACCGAGGGCCAGATGGAGGATCTCTACGGTGAAATAAGGAAAACCATCGAGAAGGGGGAGAGGGTGCTCGTCACGACGCTCACGAAGAAGATGAGCGAGGACCTCACGTCATATCTAGTGTCCCTCGGCCTCAAGGTGCAGTACCTCCACAGTGAAGTCGACACGATAGAACGTGTCGATATCCTGAGGGACCTGAGAAAGGGAAAGTACGACGTTCTTGTCGGCATCAACCTCCTCAGAGAGGGCCTCGACCTGCCGGAGGTTGCGCTCGTCGCCATTCTCGACGCTGATAAAATCGGCTTTTTGCGCTCCGCGACATCGCTCATACAGACAATAGGACGTGCCGCCAGAAATGCGGACGGAAGAGTCATAATGTATGCAGATAAGCGCAGCGAAGCCATGGAAGAGGCCATCAGGGAGACGAATCACCGCCGTGAAGTACAGATAAGGTACAACAAGGAGCACGGAATAACCCCGAAGACCATAAAGAAGGAGATTGAAGATATCCTCGAACGCGAGATAAAGGACAGCGAGGAGATAGCGAAGGAGGATGCGAAGATCCTCTCCTCTTCCTACAACCTCCTTTCCGAGAAGGACAGGAAGAAGTACATAAAGGACCTCGAGAAGCAGATGAGGGACTATGCCGCGGCGCTGGAATTCGAGAAGGCCGCCGTTCTCAGGGACGAAATAGAGCGGGTGAAAAACAGAAAGGACCTCACGTAGCGGGGTCCTTTCATTTCTCACTTCGTCATTTCTCTATCAATAGAGACTGTTTCTGATCAGCGTGAATGTGTTCTTCTGGAATGAGATTAGCCCCTCTTCCTTGAGTTCGGAGAGAACGACTGTCATTGCGGCTCTCTCTACTCCGAGGTAGTCTGCAAGCTGCTGGCGGTTGAAGGGAATCGTGAACGTGAGGTTCTGCTCCTCGTAGGCGCATGTGTTGAGGTATGAGAGGATCTTGGCTCTCGTAGTGCGCTGCGTCGTGTGAGTGATCTTGTCGACGAGCCTCATTACCTTGCGGTTGAGGAGGGTGATGAAGTTGTTCGTCAGAAGCATATGCACATGGCCGTTATGAGGATTGTCGGTGACGATCTTCGTCGCATCGAAGTAGAAATAGACGGTCTTCTCCGTCGCCACGACCGAGAGAGGCACGTGAGAGCGGAAGAGAGAGTAGGGCTCCGAGAACGTCTCGTCGGGAAGGACGTTGCCGACGATGTTCCTGTGTCCCCAGACGTCATCCTGGATGAGCATGCATTTGCCGCTTATTATAATGCCCATATAACGGCCCTCGTCGCCGTTCTTGATGATGAACTCATCCTTCTCGGCGGTAAGCAGTCTGCCGTCGATGAGAGGAATGCTCTGTTCGATTTCCTCGTCCGTCATTCCCCTGAAGAGACTCGAGTCTCTAAGTATTGTGTAGTCGTACTCCATAGGTTTACCCTTGCAGGGAGAGAGCTGTTCTCTGCCCCTGCATGTAAAATCGAAACATTAAATCGAATAATTTGCAAGTGTTTTTCTTAACAAAAATTGGAAAAACAACAAATTTATTTAACAAACGAAGAGCAAAAACAGACATAATCTTCTGAAATGCTCAAAATCATCATTCTGTAGCTTTTACATTTTTCTCTTCCTTCATGTTCAACCGGATTACTGCCCGGCCGAGAAGAAGGAGAGAAAAGCGGAGACTTATATATAATTTGAATGAAACAAATATATAAAAAACGTGTATTTTCGCTCAAAATGGTTCTTTCTGTTCGTTTTCCAACATACAAAAGCCACTTTCCATGGTATACAGCCCATGACTTTTGGACTGAAGGCGTCCAAAGGTTTATATTGTATTGACATTATAAGGGGTAAAATAATGGCAAAAAAGAGAATACTACTGTCCTTGCTGCTTCTTGCAGTACTTTCGCTCTCACTTTCTGCTTACCAGTTCTCACCGCTGAACGTCACGTTCGACGCATCGGGTTCAGGTTCACAGAAGGTCTACACGATCGTCAACGATTCCGATTCGCCGATTGCAATCGAGATCAAGGCCGAGAAGAGAATCATGGATGAGGACGGTAACGAGAACAACGAGGATGCTTCGAGCTACTTCAACATCGTACCTAAGAAGGTTGTCATAAAGGGACAGGCTACACAGCTCATCAGAGTCACCTACCGCGGCCCGAAGACAACGACCGAGGAGATGTCATTCCGCATCATTTCCGAGCAGATCGCATACTCGACAGGTGCTTCGACACAGACCGAAGGCCAGATGATCTCCTTCCTCTTCGTCTATTCGACATCCGCATATGTCGCTCCGACCAAGATTGTCGAGAAGACAAGCCAGACGGCCGAGATCAACGAAGACGGCAATCTCGAGATCACGATCACGAACGAAGGAAGCGTCCACCAGCTCCTCAATGACCTCAAGGTCACAGTAAAGAGCGGCAACACGGTCTACGAGCTGACAGACGAGGAGATGGGCTCCATCAAGGGCTGCAACCTTCTCTGCGGCGGAAAACTGAGGATCGTCATTCCTGTACCGGAGGTGCTCCAGGGCAAGAAGAACTTCGACGTATCAATCAGTTACGACTATACTTATTCTGCAAGCTGATTTAACATATTGAGATAAGAGGCTTTCAGGTATGAAGGGGAAGACAAAGAGAGTACTCCAGGTACTCTCCATTGCCGTAGGAAGCGCACTCGTCTGCGTTCCCGCATCACAGTTATTATTCGGTGACAACATTGTCAGTGCGCTTGTCGGCGGTCTCATCGCCGTCTATCTCACTGCAAGACTTGTCGCCGCAATCACCGAAAAGGATGTCAACGGAAAGCTGAACATCTTCGCGGCTGTGTTTGCAACCCTTCTCACACTTCTGGCACTGACGGGCCTTGAGAAGACCTATGACCCGTCATACGCCGCACCCGTTCCCTCAGTAGAGGGAGTGGAAGAGCCGACAGGCAGTGCTGTGCCTTCGGGCGCTGTAACAGGTACAGAGCCTTCATCAACCGGTTACGATTCGTCCGCCGTGGAGGAGAGTTCCCCCCTTGTTCCTTCTTCACAATCATCACCGTCGTCGTCTCTTCCACTCGAGGGAGAGGAAGAGCAGGGCTCCGTCCCGTCCGTCACCGTCGAGGGCACAGTCCCCGCGGGAGAGGAATCTTCCCCGTCTCTACATGAAGAAGTATCTGTTCCTTCTTCTCCTGTATTTGTCACTTCTCCGTCGACAGAACTCGTCGAGACGGAAGAAAGGGCTGATACAGAGTCTTCGGAAGTCACCCTGACTCCTGCAAGCACGGAAACAGCTGGAAAAACAGAGACACCGGAAATAACAGTACAGACAGAGACTGCCGGGACAGCTGGAAAAACCGGGACATCGGAGATTACAGCAGAGGCAGAGACTGCAGAAAAGGCAGAAGAGACAGAGACTCTGGTTCCCGTCCGTGTTCCTGCCGCTCCTGTCTTCGTCTCTTCTGTTCCGGTTTCAACTCTCCAGGAAGTGGAGGAGGAAGCCGGGAAGAGCCCCGTACGTGTTCCTGCCGCACCTGTCTTCGTGACAGCAGAACCTGAAGCTGAAATCGAAACAGTAGAGGGTGAAGCTGTAGAAGCACCGAAGGCTGAAATAGACTCCGTTGTCGTAATCAGTGACGTGACGGTCTCAGCTCCAGCGGAGGCTGGAACAGCGGAAAGCGCAGTCGCCGGAGAAGTGAAGATTCCAGAGGTGCCGTCCGGTTCTTCAATCACAGTCACACAGGTCCTTGTCGAAATAGAAGACGAGGAGACAGCCGCTGTCGTACCGGTCGCAGCAGAAGAAACAAGCTCTGATGAGACGGCAGAGACTGCTGTCCGCGTTCCGGCGGCTCCTGTATTCGTCACAGGCGGAACAAGTGCAGCTCTCGTACCCGATGTTCCGTCATTCGCATTCTCCGAGCCGTCAGCAGTACTCGTTCCCGAAGCACCCGTCTTCAAGCCGGTGAGCCAGACTCTCTACGAAGTTGTCGAGACTCCCGTCGTGGCTGTCGAGGAAGAGGAGGAAGACCCGTGGGCCGACTTCTACTTCAGCGACGAAGACCTCGCTCTCGAAGACGGCATCTACTACTTCTCGCTTTACGTCAACGACTATCTAGAGGGAGATATCGAAGTCGAGGTTCTCTCGGGAGAGGTGCTTGTAAGCGCATACGAACTCGAAGCATACATCTCGGGCTATCTCGAGGAAGAGAGTGCGGACAGAATCTTCAGAAACGAAGAGGAATACTACTCGATGGACTATCTCACATCCGTCGGACTCGACGCATGGGCAGATACGAGCTTCTTCGAGTACTACCTCTATCTCTCGTCCGGGGACATGCCGGTAACGAGAATAAGCATCAAGGGAAACAGCAGCCGCAGCGTCACGAGACCTATAAGCGGTGCCGTCACAGTCAATCCCGTCACGGCATACATGATCTCCTCCTATTCGCTTTCGGCTTCGACGACGATCACGAAGGGCAAGGGATTCTTCGCGAACCTCCACTATTCGCTTTCATCCAGTAACTCCGTGCGCCTCTGGGATGTCTTCGGCTCGTTCAGCTGGTCACTCAGCGGAAGCGGAAAGGACATAGCGTTCAACTGGGGTAGCTACAGCTTCTTCCAGGACTATGAGGACCTGGAGCTCAGACTGAGGTTCGGCAACGTATCATCGGATTCCTTCTCTCCGACGGGAACACCTATCGGAATAAGAATAGACAAGAGTTCCTCGTACGGTGCATCCACGACGAAGAAGAGAAACGACCAGAAGGAAATCCTCGTCGAGAAGGACAGCGACGTGGTCGTCTACAACCAGGAGAGGGAAATCTACCGCAAGACTCTCAAGGCCGGCAGATACATCCTCGAAGACTTCGTCCTCTATTCGGGATCCAACGAGATAAAGATCGTCATCACGCCTCTTGACGGAAGTGCGGAGACCGTGGAGACATTCACCATCAAATACTCGTCGTCTCTCCTCCAGCCGGGTGAGGCGTACTGGGGTGCGGCGTTCGCATTCTCACGCCAGAAGGTCGATTCATCGAGCGAGAGACTCGAGGGTCAGGTAGATCTTCCGTTCCTCTTCGGAAAGAAGCTCAGATACGACATCACGGACTTCTCGGCATCGGCATACCTCAACATAGGTATTCTCGATTCCCTCTCAGGAAACGTCCAGGTTGCAATGAAGGGAAAGAGGGGAGACTACGCGTACAAGGTGAGCGCCGAGTTCACGAATCTCAATGCACTCGGAACACTGAAGGCCAATGTCAACTACAGCTACGCGAATACCTCCTCACTCTACGTCAGACTTTCCGAGCAGTTCACGATAACCAATGGAAGCTTCCTGAGAGGAATCACACTCTCCGCTTCCTACAACAAGTCCAATCTCAGTGTCGAGAACGGCTATACGGTAACACCGTCCGTGGCGCTTTCGGGTGCAGTCGGAATCGTAAGCTGGTCGGTAGGCGCTTCCGGAACGCTTCTTCCATATTCCTGGTCGACATCGACATGGATGGTCACTCCGTCGCTCTCGGTAACACTGGGTAAGATCAGCCTCAGCTTCTCCTCGACTCTCTCGGGAGTCGGAAGCGGCAGCTTCAGCTACTCCGGACGCTTAAGCGCGTCGATGAGAATCGGAGGTGTCAGCACCGTTGCATCGACAGGCGGAAAGGATACATCGGTATCTGCTTCGTATTCGCACGACAGCTTCTCTCTCTCGGGAAGAATCAGGACAAACGACATCCGCGACTGGAAACAGTACAGCTACGGCGTCGACTTCTCCTCTTCGACTTCGCTCTTCTCCTACAGTGCATCCCTTTCGTCTTCAGGTTCCTTCGAGAGCATAAGCCTCAACGGAAACATGGGCTTCAGCTCCGTCTTCGCAAACGGCCTCTTCGCCTTCGCGTCCTCCGTTCCGTCCTCGTTCATGCTCATCAAGCAGAAGGGAGCGCTCAAGGGCAATACGGTGAGCGTCGCGACAGCGGGAAGCTCGGAGAGCACGGTGCCGTCCGGTTACATCGGCAACATCCTCTACAGAGGACTTCCGTCATCGGGTGCATCGAACATCTCGATCTACTCGCAGAACGATACGGGATTCTCATCCGGTTCCTCCTTCGATATCTTCATTCCCGATACGAAGAACAGAGGCTATGTCGTCACGCTCGAAGGCGAGTCGACATACACGCTCAGCGGAACTGTAAGCGTCGGAGACTATATCTGGCGTAACGGCTCATCGCCGCTCTACACGGCCGAGATAGATGATGATGGCGTCGTGACGCTCACTCAGACGGAAGAGTATGCATTCACCGACAGCAACGGTATCTTCATCCTCTCCGACCTTGGTGAAGGCACATACGGCTTCGATGTGAGAGCCGACAACAAGTGGTATCTGTACCTCGTAACGGTTACAGATGATCTGAATCCGAACCTCGTCACGATGGTGACGGAGAAGACTTCCTCCGCCCTTACGGCACCGGAAGTCTATGAGGGAGTAATAGAGACAATGAATGAAAGAGAAATAACGGCAGACGAGTTCTGGGCAGAGCTCTACGGGGAGGTGTGACGATGAAGAAGATTCTCACTCTCGTCCTCATTCTCATGCTCTCTCTCTTCACGCTTCTTGCCGATGATACTACAGATACGCTCACGGTAAAGGCATACAAGAAGTCAATCTCGACAACACCGACGTTCGAGCCGCGTGTCATCGATGCTCTTACCGGTTCGCTTGATGTTCTTGAAAACAATGCCGTAATCACGATGGACAACTACATAAACAAGTTCCTCGGTACCCTGGACGATGTCAAGAACATAAGAAACAAGGCCATCTTCTCCTTCCATGTAGGCGGAAACAGGGTCGGTACATATACTGTGCAGATTACATTCCAGTCCCTCGCTTTCTATTCAGATTACAAGGACTCAGGTACGAGGAAAAATGAAAAATACATCACTGCCCAGTATTTCCTCGAAGATATGAACAGCTATTTCTCTACCAGAGCCCAGAGTGTGACACTCGATTCCGGAGTGAAAGAGGAAATATCGACACCTGCAGTAGTTACAAACACCAACAAAAATGTGATTGTATACGGCAGCAATACCGGAACACTCAATTTTACGTGGACGGTGTCAACAACTTCCACTACTGATACAACCAAAACCGAAACCACCTGGGATATCGAGGCGATGGTCGCCATGATACTTCTCAAGGATACGACTACTGTTTCAGGTACGGAATACCTGGGATACAGCGATGTCGATAACGGTTCATACATGGCCCCGATAGAAATCAAGATGTGGGTAAACAACTAAGGGAGGATATGAAACATGAAGAAGATACTGTCTGTTATGGTTCTGATGTTATTAAGTGTTTTCCTGTTCTCCGGTACATGGAGTGAGTCCGTAAACAGGGCTTTCACCATCCAGGGCGCCTACGGTGATGTCGTCAAGGTCAAGTTCACCAAGATTCCGACACAGTCCACCGCATTCGCAATCGGTATGCCGTTCGATATCGAGAGCGAGCTCGTACAGTACAATATAACGGAAGAGGGAAGGGAGATCTCATACTGGTCCGTCATCTCGAATTCGAACTTCGAACTTCATGTAACTGCGGGGAAACTGACGAGTGTAAGCACCTTTACCGACAGCGAGAAGAAGTACAGCACGACCGGTGGTGATATCAACACAGAACTTGATTACATAATGAAGTTCAAGTACAGTATCGGCTATGTCGGGTCAGACGGCTCCCAGCAGACTGCAACCGGTTATTTCAAAATCAACACCGGTAACGGCACTGCGACTGTTGCAAAGCCCGGCGGCGGAGAGGTTACAAACACCGAAACAACAGTGTATAAACAAAATGCAAACGGCAAATATCTGGATAAAGACGGCAAGACGCTGAGTGATGATGATTATGCCAACAGAGTTGTAACAGGTAAGTATTACCTTGTTGATGTCATGCCTGATTCTCAGTACCTCAAAAGCGGATCAACTATCGGTAGTGTCAACGGCTCTGTCTACTTCATGTTCACTTCCGCTTCGACCGACAGAATAAAGAACGACCCGACATCGGTCGCAACCGGAAACTATACGGCTGATGTGACCATCACTGTCGTCAAGAAGTGACCTCAGTGTCTTAGGAGAAATGAGTGATGAAAAAGCTAACTGTTTTATTGATATTATCTCTTATCCTGGTTACTGCCGTGTTTGCAGATTCGACTTACCAGCCGACTGAAGCCCTTGTTATTCCTTATGAAGCAATAGCCGGCATTCCCATCGGATCAAATTATTATCATTCGGATACATCTGGCGGCTGGGATGGCGGTACAGTTACTACCAAGAGTAATGACAAAAACTATACAGCCAAGGAAATGATCGGGATTATCATGTTCCTCAATTCCGAGGATGAGGTTGATATGGACGGAACTATTACTTTAACTGTAACCTGTCCGAACGGATTTTATCTTGTCAGTGAGTCCAACCCCAACTACAAAAGGCCATTTGAAATAATGCTCTTCGGCTCATTTACCAGTGAAGAAAAGGATAAGACGTGGAAGATTTCCGAACGCGAACCTACAAAGACTATTACAATAAATAAGTCTGCTACTGATTACCGCAATGCTCAGATTCATTTCGATGTTGTCATTCGTCTTCCCGGGGATACAAATTATAATACTGATGAATGCAAGTGTGACGGTAAGATATATCCTCTTGGAGATTTTGAGGATTACAGCGCTGTTGTAACATTTAATGTGACATATACGCCTAAGAACTCCAGTGAGAAGACACTTAAGAAAACAGTAACGATTCCGTTTTCAGGTTATTACCGTGGTCAGGAACCTACTACGAATGATACGACCTCTGGCGTCTCGATGAGTATCATCCTAAACAGCGAGGCGTACAATATTGATATAAAGAGTAAACTCGGTAAGACGATAAACATCGGGAGCATTTATTACAGCATGTTAATTGGTAAAAACCAGACAACAACACCATATAATGCTGCAATTTTCTTTTCTTCGTCTTCGGATCCATATGATAAGAATGCAACAAAGTTCAAGCTTGTGAAGGATGATGTAGGGGCAAATGATCCTCTCACGTCGATTAACAGCGTAGGATTCAATCTGACCGTAACTTCATACGATGATGATACTTCAATAACTTTTGACGGGTCAACTTACTTTGATGATCCGACCGTGTCCGGTTCATCAAGTGCATCCGGAGATATGTCTAAGAAACCTTTCGGTAAGAAAATAACGGGTACCCAGGTTCTTACGTCCACCAAATACATAATTCCTAAATTGTATAGTGAATATATGAAGAGTTATAGCAGCTGGTGGGGTGAAATAACATCAATCGAAAATTATCTGTATTACAGTTACTCCGGTAAGATTGACCTCACCCTTGACGACAATGTCGTAACCATGCTTTCCGGACGATATGTTGAGACTGTGTATATTCATGTCATGTCATATAAATAGGAAGGGGAAAGAAAAGAATGAAGAGGATAATACTACTTACTATACTGATGATGCTTATCCCGTTCTTGCTTGTGGCTGAAGACGGTGAGTCGGGAGACAGCAACAAGACACTGGTCGTCAAGGCTGTCGTTGCCGAAGACCACGGAATCGAGAAGCCGAAGGATGCAGTTGCACTCGACAGGCTTGTCTTCGAAGTCGAACTTTCGACCGACAGCGAAGCGCTCATCGAGAACGACGGCGAGATATCGATAGCGGAGCTGGCGGATGAGGGAAGCTTCAGCATCGGGCTTCTGTACTACGGTAACCAGAGTACGGACTACAGGGGAGTCGTTACTGTCTTCTCATCCTATGCCTGGGCTAAGAGCGACGAATCGGGTGCTGCAATTCCCCTCAATGTCAGACTCAGTATCCCGAAGATTCTTGCTGAAGGAATCGAGGTGACGGAGATAGGAGTCAACGCGCTTTCCTTCACGGTAAGCCCGATGGGACCGAGAAGAGGCGAAAAACTCGCTTCAATCGACTTTGACTGGGAGCTGGGTATTGACGTTTTGCCCGGAGAATATTATTCAGAGATAAATATAGGATTAACTACTGTATAATGGGGGAGATGGTTGATTAAATATGAAGATTAAGACAATATCTTTAATCCTGATTATATTCATGATACCTGTCCTGCTTTACGCCGCGACGAGCGACAAGGAGTCCTCTTCGGCAGTGGTGAAGTTCGTGCTATATCCTCTGAGCAATTTCGGGTATTCGACAAAGCCGGTGTCTTCAATCACCGATGAAGTCGTGGGACCCGAAAACGACGAGGTTGTTCTGTATTCGTCTGCTGACGGATCCGAGATGCACAATGTTTCGGATTTGTATGCATACTGGAAGATAAACCTCAACAGGGACACAAGGCTGAAGCTGATACTCTCCATACAGGAAGATATGGTGAATGAGTCGGGTGTGACGATTCCAATGACTGTCGAGATTGCCGGCGGTGCAACCATAACAGGAAAGGATTCGGAGTACCAGCTCTATGAGGGTGTTGCAAAAGAACCCGTTTACGGTTCAAAATTATTGAAAATCTCCTGCCCCGTTGATGATGAGACAAGGGCGGGTGAATATAAAGGAAAATTATTACTCACATTGATGGAGGTATAAAGAATGAAGAGAGTTTTACTATGTATAATGATTCTGCTTGTTGCAGTATCAGGGGTATTCGCAGATACAGTAACCACAGTACCCAAGGATAATAAGTCTGCTACTGTCAGTCTCGATCTGAACTCCGAACATTTCAAGACTGGTTTCGCAAACAGCGAAGCCAATGCAAAGGCTTTTGCAGCAACAGACAATGAGTTTGTTCTCAACGCAAATATTCAGGATGGTGCCATGCTGACTGCAGCCAATACTGACGGCTCGATGTACTTCTTCTACAAGGCAGCACTTGAGAAGAACACGAAATATTCCCTTACTGCAAAGATTGACAAGCCCCTGACACAGCAGGATGATACCACGAAGGCTGATGCTACTAATGCTGATACTATC
>CAZKIT010000008.1:0-25040 GCA_964552905.1 uncultured Spirochaetaceae bacterium | reverse complement strand
GAGACTTTCTGAAATATCATGAAAGTTTCAGAAATAATTTGACAATTCAGATTTCAGGCCTTAATCTCTGATTATGAAGAGAGCAAAACTTCCGGTAAACAGAATCGCAGAAACCGTCGGCCTGTCACCCGCAACCGTATCGCGCGTGATCAACCATCCAGAAATCGTCAACGACGATACGAAGGAGAAAGTCGAGAGAGCCATAAGGGAAGCGGGGTTCGACATGGACACCCTGACACGACGCCAGGCTGACAGCAACAAGAGGATAATCGTCGTCGCGCTGCCGTCAATCGACAACCCCTTCTACAACAGTGTCGTCAAGGGAATAAAGACAAGTGCGCACAACCACAACTACGAGGTTCTGATCTACATGGGGAATATAACGAGTTCGACCATCGGACAGTTCTTCGATGTTCTGAAGATGTCATCCGCCCGCGGTGTCATCTCGATTTCACGTAAACTCGATACCGAACTTTCCGACAGGATAGACTCGGAGCTGCCCTTCATTCAATGCTGCGAGTACAACTCCCGGAGCAGTGCGACATACGTATCAATCAACGACTATGCATCCGCAAAGACTGCAACAGAGTACATCATAAACATGAATTACCGCCGCATCGCATTCATCAACGGTCCTCTCTCCTTCAACTACGCCATCGAGAGGCAGAAGGGCTTCGAATCAGCCCTTGCGGAAAGGGGAATCATCATACCGAACAACTGGAAGATATCGGTACCGGAGGTTTCCTATTCGCTCGGCTACTCTGCGGCATCCCAGCTTCTGGGAGGCAAGGAAAGGCCCGATGCCATATTCTGTGCCGCCGACGTATTCGCAATCTCGGTAATCAAGGCGGCAAAGCGCTACTCGCTGCGTGTCCCGGAGGACCTGGGTGTCGTAGGCTTCGACAACATCGAGGTCGTCTCTGTAATAAATCCGGGAATAACGACGATAAACCAGCCGTCGTATCAGATAGGATTCACGGCGGGAGAGACACTCTTCGAGAAGATAGTTGACCCGATGAGCCGCCCGCGTTCGATTCTCCTCGACACTGAACTCATTGCCCGCGACTCGATTATTCCCTATGTGAACAGGAATCTGTAATCTGAAAATGAAGGTAAACATTATTTTCTTTAATTATATAGAATTAAATGTTAACAAAAATTAGGAATTACTCTGAATCATCCGCATTACCACCACCTCTCTCACGGTAAATAAGGTGGTAGATAAAGTATACTTTGAAACGAGGTTTGAAAATAAGGAATAATCCGGAGATGTCTCTTCTCCGGGACTTTACTTACTTCCCTTTTTCTGCAACAATACTTCTGCAGCAGATACTAGGCAATGGATGCCTCCCAACCCCGCCAGGACAGGAATGTAGCAACGGTCAGAGGATTTTTCATGTGACCTAACCTATTTGCTGCATTTTTTGTTTTCTTTCACGAGCATCTGCATCCGCCTGACGCTTTCCTTCCCGACATTTTCTTCCGTATAGCGTGTCCTGTTGTAGATATCCGTCACCTCGCCTGATATGCCGTCTTCCTTCCCGATTTCCCCCGTCGTCATCGTTCTCAGTCTTGTCCTGTCATTCTCTTTCGAGAGGACGAGTCCTCTGTAGATGCGTCTTATTCTCCACTCCGGAGACAGGAGCTTCGGCTCGTCCGTCTCCTTCTTCTTCTCCTTCCCCGTCTCTGTTATGTCACTCTCGAAGATGGTCTCATCCGGAAGAACGCTGCTTTTCCTTTTCTTTCCGCTGCCGACGACGCTGAAGAGCCTGTAGAATACGGCGACGAGAGCAAGCAGTATGCCGGAACCGACGAGAGCAAGAAAAAGATACAGAAGGATATTTCCCAGAGGCGAGAAGTCGATTGTCCCGGCCTTTTCCGAGAGTCTTGTCTCCTTCGCTTCAACGGGAGTCTTTTCCTCCTTTTCCCCTTTCTCTTCTTCTCCGAATGTGTAGGTGACGGAGCTTTCCTCCCTGTCCTTTGAAAGCAGGCTGGCTGCAACGGGAATGAGGACGCACAGTATGAGATAGACAGCAATGAAAATGATGATGATCTTCCTGTTCTCCCTGATTATTCCGTCTCTGCTGACCCTGCACTCACGGCTCTTCACTTCAATCATCACACCCTTCATGTTCCTCGTCAGCATATACTCGAGAATGAAGGTGAGAATGAGAAGCGTGTCCGCGGTTATCATGACGGGATTATTCAGAATCTGGCTGAGAATGTATGCTGCAAAAAGCGGAATGATATCCCAGATGTGAGCTTCACTCATCATGGTGCGTCCTTCTATATGCGGGCAGAACACGAATACAGATGAGAAGACGGCAAGCATGATTATCCAGGTGGGCTTCATGACCTCTCCCGGGACAGAGAGGGAGAGAAGTATGAGGGCAAGTGCGACAGAAAATCGTATCACCTTTTTGTCCGTCTTCTCCGAGACAGTCTTAACTATGAGCATCGGAACGAGTGAAAGAAAACTGAAGAGGAAGGCATGGAGACGATTCTCCGTAAGAGGGAGGTTGAAGGAGAACATCAGGGCAAGGGCAATGAGGGACGGATTCAGAAAAGAAAAGAATGCGAGGACCTTTGAATACGGAGCAGATTCATTCTTCATGCTTCACCTCCGATTTCAATGATTCTCGCATCACTCTTTCCGACCTTTGAATCGAAGCAGATGACACAGTCGTATCCTCTGCATTCGTCTTCACTTTCAAGCGTCCGTGTAATCAGAAGAAACGACGTATTGTCCGTTTCAATGATGGAAATGAGCTCCGACGGTGTCTCGTCCGTGACAGCTGTCGTCTTTATCAGGGCAAGCGATTCGTCTATCGCCGTCCCGTGCCCGTATCCTGACCCCCTGTCAGTGCGGATTCTCGATCCGTCACGTGAAGAGCGTGCATTCGATACAAGGGATGTGTTGATTCCCCTTCTGAGAAAGCGCTCGGCTGCAGTTGCCGCATACGATATGAGCGTCTCCTTCTCGTCCTCCGTTCCTCTTCTGAGGTCAAGAATGATTGATGCGCCCTCGTCTGTCGTCCAGTCATGCTCATTGACCTTGAGGTCCCCTGTTTTCGCAGAGGCCTTCCAGTTGACGCTCTTCATGCTGTCACTGGTCATGTAATCCCTTATTCCCCTGAGCTCGAACGGGTCTTCGTTTCTTCTTCTCTTCGTAAGTACGGCACCCAGAAGCTCACGGTAACAAAGGTCAAAGGAAAGGGTATCTATTCTCTTCGGAAAGACGAAGAAGGACGACTGCGGATAGAAATGGTTTTCATATTCAGCTGAAAGAAAGATATCCCGTCCGGAGGCGTCGATACGGCTCACCGTATAGTAGCCGCGTCTGAGAGCGTCTATCCTGTAGCGTCTTTCCTTTATCTTCCTTCCTCCTATCCCTCCCTTGAATGATATCTCCTTTCTTCCGCTGTCATCGGAAAGAGGCGAATAGGATCTCAGAAGCGAATACTTCACGAATATTACATGGACCGGAAAAACGGACCTGTTCTCCATCCTCTCGATAACCGTATTGCCTTCTCCCTCCGCGGTCCTCTCGTTCTCGAATGTCACGGAAACCGACAGACATCTTCTCCAGATTCTGAAATAGATACGTCTCTGGAGAAGAAAGAGAATGAAGGCGAGAATGAGGAAGAAGAAAACAAGCAACGGCTATTTCTCCCACTTCTCGACGGGTACCGTGACAGACGAGAGAATGCGGGAGACTACTCTCTCCCCTTCTCTTCTGTCCATGATTGAACGGGATGCTATCATGCGGTGCGAAAGTATCGCGGGAGCGACAGCCCTGACGTCATCCGGTGTGACGTAATCCCTTCCCTCGATGAAGGCCCACGCCATGCTTCCCTTCAGAAGTGCAAGCGTTCCGCGGGTGCTGACGCCGCTTATCCTGCTGTCCGATCTCGTCGCATCGATGACTGATGCTATGTAATTGAGAATGTCGGTGTGGACGAAGACCTTTCCGGCCATTCTTTTCATCTCCAGAAGCTCATCCCCGGTGCAGACGCTCTCCATCTGCTCAAGAGGAGAGGAGGAGATGAATCTCTCGAGGATTCTCACCTCCTCTTCCCTGTCTGCAAAGCCGAGGGAGAGCATCATGAAGAATCTGTCGAGCTGTGCTTCCGGCAGAGGATATGTTCCGGCGGTCTCGATGGGATTCTGGGTCGCAATGACGAAGAAAGGCTCCTCCAGCCTTCTTGTGACTCCGTCGACTGTCACCTGTCTCTCCTCCATCGCCTCTAGAAGACTCGACTGGGTGCGTGCCGTCGTTCTGTTTATCTCGTCGACAAGGAGCACGGACGTGAAGACCGGCCCCTTCCTGAAGATGAAGTCTCCTTCCTTCTGGCTGAAGTAGTTTATACCGGTAACATCGCTCGGCAGCAGATCGGCAGTAGCCTGGATTCGCGAGAACGGCACATCAAGGCTTCTTGCAAGGCTCTTTGCGAGCATCGTCTTGCCTGTGCCCGGGAGATCCTCCAGGAGTACGTGTCCGCCGGCGAGAAGTGCTGTGAGGACAAGCTTTATCTGTCTGTCCTTGCCCACTATCACACCGGATATGTTTTTCTCGAGACTCTTTATCTTTTCATCAGCATAGTTTCTGTCCATGCATTGAGAATAACATATTTCTGAAGAAGTTCATCCACCGGTTCTGAAAAACCGGGGAAAGCCGGATCTGCTCATATTCCTATGGAGAAGCAGAAGGAGAACTGGACGTCGCTCTTTATCCCAGTTGTCACGTCAGTGCTCTTCGTATGAGTCCAGCGCATGATATATGCAAGATTCCCGGATACCGACATGTCCATCCAGCTCACGAACTGCGGAACGCAGTACTTCACTTCTCCCGAGAACGTCATCTGACAGGTGGTCACATCACCGTACGGTGTGCTTCCCGTGATGTTTGCCTTATCGTCATTGTCGTTGTCCCTGTTGTGGGAATGGAACATGTTGATTTCGCCTTTCCGGATGAACTCGGAAGCAAATGTCGTGTAGAGAACCTCCGGTATGTTGTATTCAACCTGTACCTTTCCCACAGTAACGTCGGAGCCGTAAGGGAACCCTATGTAGTTGAGTTTTACGGTTCCTGACCCGAGGTATATGAACGTGTAGTCACGCTGCAGCATCAGGAAATCCACACCGTCGCGCCTGTACATCATCGGGGTCGTGAATGCTCCCTCGGCTGTGGCCTTGAGATAGCCTTTTCCGAGAGAGAAACCATACGAGGATCCGAGCAGCATTCCCAGTGCATTCGCCTGGCTGCTGCCCTCTCCGGGAATCGTACCGTTATCAAGTCCGAACTGATAGTAGATATCCCAGCCGGAAAGAGGTGTGACGTAGAGTTCAAGAGAAGCAATGGAATTGAAGAGATCCCTGTTATTGAGCTGATGATAGATGAATGCAGGATTGAGGTTCTGGATTTCGAGAACCTGACTGCGGTACATGATGCTTTCAGTCAGAACGAAACTCAGCCAGTTCCACGGCCTGAACTCCAGCCGGTGATTCATGTAAATTCTTATGTCCTCGGGTCCCTTCCTGTCGACTTCCGACACATACGGCTGTGTCTCCAGAAAGAGATTGTTCCACTCATACTTGAATGAGTCCGTATAGACGGAGAGACGTGCAAAGTCATGATAGCTGACATGCCTGTCAATGATGAATGATCCGATTATCGAGCGTCCCCAGTTGAGTCTGTCCCTTCCGAAGATGAAGTTCCAGTTGTCACCGCCGAACGAGACAAGAGCACGCGTGGGAAAGTTCGCCGCAACATTCCAGAAGCTCCAGAACGGAGTGTTGTCATTGTAGACTGAAGAGAACGACGTACTCGACTTGACGACATGAGGGGAGTATCTGTACTCCTGATTCCAGTCGGAGGGAAGATCAGCCTCCTTTTCAATACCGTTTTCCTCCATATACTTCTTCTTCACGTTCTCATACGAGTCGACGATTGCTCCGATGCCGTACGGAAAGTCCGTCTCGTGACTGTAGAGCTCCGTACCGTTCCATGAGTAACGGCTCTTCGTGAGAGCGAGTTCGGAATAGGTGTAGAAGAAATCCTTTACGCCGAGTTCGATCTCCAGAGTCAGCAGTTTCTGTCTCCTGTCGAAATTGTAGAACCAGTCATTGTCGTTGACGTAGTCCTCGGTATTCGTATGGACATAGATTTCAGGAGAAGCCGTAATCCCCACGTTGTAGCTGAAGCCGTCAGATATTGAATGAGAGGGGCCGTAGCTCTCGAGTCTTGATTCAAGGGACGACAGAAGATTACGTGTGAACTCGCTCTCTCCGGCCTTTTCCTCTGCACGGGAGAGGATTATCTCGGCTTCACTTCCCGACCAGGGCTGTGAATATGACGGAGAAGCCAGACCGAGAAGGGAGTACAGCGTATATGTGTCGCTGTAGAATTCACTCTCGGAAACCGGGATGATGAACGAATCCGTGGTTGAAGCGAAAACACATAATGAGGCAAGGACAAGGGCAGCAAGTACGGACAGTCTTTTCTTCATGGCCCCAATGATAAAGAAAATGGAGATTGAAAGTCCACAAAGATTTCTTGTATCAAAAAGACACGATCCGGTTTTACATCAATTGCAGTATACGGAACATTGATGAAACGTCTTGAATGTTGCTGCATTTGCAGCGGTTCGTTGGTAACGCTTTTGTTTTTCAGATTATTGTTGCAAAACTTCAGGAATAAGTCTATCTTGTCTCAAATTCCTACTTTCATAGTAGGATATGGAGGATAGAATGAGCAGAATCTATAGAAATACAGCAGAACTTGTTGGAGGAACACCTCTCTATGAAGTGACTGCAATCGAAAAGAAGTACGGCCTCAAGGCAAGGATTCTTGTAAAACTCGAATACCTTAATCTTACAGGATCAGTCAAGGACAGGGTCGCCCTGAAGATGATTGACGACGCGGAAAAGGACGGCAGACTTCACTCCGGCTCTGTCATCATAGAGCCTACAAGCGGAAACACAGGCATCGGCCTTGCCGCCATCGGCAGAAGCCGTGGCTACCGTGTAATCATCGTGATGCCGGAAACGATGAGCGAAGAGAGAAGACTTCTCATGAAGGCATACGGCGCCGAGCTCGTTCTCACTGACGGAAAGAAAGGTATGAAGGGAGCCATAGAGAAAGCTGACGCCCTTGCATCCGCCATTGAAGGAGCATTCGTTGCAGGACAGTTCGTCAATCCGTCGAATCCCGAGGCGCACTACGAGACTACAGGCCCCGAAATCTGGAGAGACAGTGACGGGAATGTCGACATTCTCATCGCTGGCATCGGAACAGGCGGAACGATAAGCGGCACGGGAAGATATCTCAGGGAGAAGAATCCCGACATAAGGATAATAGGAATCGAACCCGATACCTCTCCAGTTCTCACAGAGGGGAAATCAGGCTCTCACGGCATCCAGGGAATCGGAGCGGGATTCATTCCGGAGACTCTCGACAGATCCGTCCTGTCACATGTCGTCACGGCAACGACGGACGAATCCTACAGATGGGCCAGGGAGATGGGACTGACAGAAGGCATTCTCATCGGCATAAGCTCCGGTGCGGCGCTCTCGAAGGCAGTCGAAGAAGCAAAGAAGGAGGAGAACAGAGGAAAGACCATCGTCGCCATCCTCCCCGACGGCGGAGACAGATACCTTTCGACACCTCTCTACAAAGAACTATGATGATTTCTACAAAGGGACGCTATGCATTGCGTTTTCTCATCGCACTTTCGAAGAGGGGAGATGAATTCTCCTCTCTCTCCATAATTGCAGAAGAGGAGGAAATCAGCCGGAAATACCTCGAAAGAATAGCAGGCATCCTTATTTCAGGCGGCATAGTCGAGACACAGAGGGGAAAAGACGGAGGCTACAGGCTCAGGAAGGAGGCATCCTCACTCCCCGTAAGTGACATACTGTCGCTCACGGAAGACAGTCTCGCTCCCGTCGGCTGCCTCTGTGAAAACGCAGAAGAGTGCAGAAGAAGGGACAAATGCCCCACACGGCCGCTGTGGGAGGCTCTCTACAGAAAGACCATGGAGTTCCTCTCATCTGTCACACTTTCGGACCTTGCTCCCGGAACATATGATTTTCAATCTAAGAATAGCCGTTAACCCTCTTTGATGATATTATGAAACCATGGCATATGAAGTAACCGCAACAAGAAAGAGGCCTCAGGATTTCGACAAGCTTGTCGGCCAGGAATTCGTAGTATCAACACTGGAGAATGCAATAAAGGAAAACCGCATTGCCCATGCATACCTCTTTGCAGGTCCCAGGGGCGTCGGAAAGACAAGTTCGGCGAGACTTCTTGCCAAGGCACTCAACTGCCAGAACGGCATGAGTGCACATCCCTGCGGAACATGTTCCTCATGCAGGGAAATCACTTCCGGGACATCTCTCGATGTAATCGAAATCGACGGTGCTTCCAACACATCGGTCAACGACATCAGAAAGATAAAGGAAGAGGTTCTCTTCCCTCCGCAGTCCTCGCGCTTCAAGATCTACATCATCGACGAAGTCCATATGCTCAGCACATCAGCATTCAATGCACTTCTCAAAACCATCGAGGAACCGCCCGAGTACATAATCTTCATCTTTGCAACGACAGAAATACAGAAGGTGCCGGCAACGATAAAGTCACGCTGTCAGGTATTCCGCTTCCAGCTCATATCCCAGGAGAAAATCGAGGAATGTCTGAAGGAGGCCGCAGCAGACCTCAACATAGAAGCAGACGAAGACGCCCTCTTCTGGATAAGCAAGGAAGCAACGGGAAGCATGAGAGATGCATATACTCTCTTCGACCAGGTTGCATCATTCTCCGGCGACCATATCACACTCGAGAAGATCAGGGAAAGACTCAATCTTGCAGGCTTCTCCAAGATATCGCAACTGGTATCGGCATCGCTCTTTGAGAGACCCGGTGAGGCAATCGAGGGACTTTCAGAGCTCCTTCAGAGCGGTGTCTCCACAGAGCAGATAACAAAGGACGGTGCGGATTTCTTCCGTTCGCTTCTTTTCTACAAGAACGGAATCAGAAGACCGTCCCTTCTCGGCGTTGAAGAATCAGACATCCCGCAGGATATCGTATCCCTTCTCACAAAGGAACAGCTTGAGGCCGGACTGAGGGCATTCATGAATCTCTACAGGGATCTCAGATATACGCTTTCCCCGCGCTTCGAACTCGAGCTGCTTTTCTCACGTCTCTCGTCCCTGCCGTACCTCGTCTCGAACGAAACTCTCGTGAAGAAGATGGAAGACATGAGAAAGGGAATTGCAGAAGGCGAAGTCGTGGTTAAAAAAAAATCCCGGAGAATGATTGAAACGGAAGCATCAGATTCTTCCTTCTCATCTTCACCCGCACCCGAGGCTGCTTCATCCTCTCCGCTTGATTCGGCAGCTGCGCCTTCTTCCGGCACGACGGCTGATACCGGAAACAGAGCACAGCAGGAACAGAGCCGGACAGATTCCGTTCCCCTCCAGTACACAGAACCCGAAGAGGAGGAAGATGAATCGACTCTCCCTGCAAAGATAGAAGAAGAAATCGACGGCAGGATACGCTCCTTCATCTCCCATCACATTCTTCAATCGAAAATCAGAAGACAGGGAGACGTTCTCATATTCACCGTTGAAAGCCAGATTGCGCGCGACATGCTTCTGAAATACAGGAAAGAACTCGAGAATGCCACCTTCAATGTTCTGGGGTCAAGACCTCAGATCCGCGTCGAATACATCCAGGCCGAAGGCGAAAAGGCTTCAGAGAAGATTCTCGCTCTGCAGTCAATCCTCGGCGGAAAAATCCACATCGACAGAGGCGAAATCGAAGCGAAGAAGGAAATGAAGAAGGAGATGGAAAACAGCGTGAAGGCAGAAGCAGTGAATAACGGCCCGGGAGTGCAGCAGGCTGCCGAGATACCTGAAGCCGGAGATGATGCAGAAGATGAGGAGGAAGATGAATGACTTCTCTTGACGAACTCATCAGACTGATAAAGAAACTTCCGGGAATGGGAGACAAATCAGCTACAAGATTAGCCTATTATCTGATAAAAACAGATAATTCTTTCAATAAAAAACTCGGAGAGGCCATTGTTAGTATCCAGGACAAAATACATCCCTGCCCGATATGCGGTTGTTTCACAGAGGGAGAAGAATGCCTTTACTGCGACAGCGACAAGGTTGACAGATCACTTCTATGCGTTGTCGAGGATCCGCAGGACGTAGTCACACTTTCCTCAATCGGAGTATATAACGGCCTCTATCATGTACTGGGAGGAGCAATCAATCCCATAAACGGAATAGGACCGTCCTCCCTCAGATTCAAGGAGCTTGTCGAGAGAGTGAAGAACGGGTCATTCAGGGAAATCATCATAGCCACGAACCCGACGGAGGAAGGAGACACGACAGCTCTTTACATAAGGAACATACTCTCATCCTACAACCTCACATTTTCGCGTCTGGCCTCCGGACTTCCCATCGGAGGAGACCTCGGCTATGTCGACAAGACTACCCTGACACGCTCACTCAGAGGGCGCATCAAGCTCTGAGAGTGCTCTCGAGACTAGAAGTATTCCGAGACCGAGAACAAAGAGAGCAGAAGAGGGAAAGACAACAGTATGAGGATAAGTGAGTGCCGTACTCCTTCCTTCTGAAAGAAGGCGTCCCAGTGTCGGAACCGAAGAATCCAGTCCCAGTCCCAGAAAGGAAAGCGACGACTCGGTGATGACACTGCTTATCAGAGTCGCGGAGAACTCCTCCCTTATCACACTCATGAGAGACGGCACAATATGACGCATGAATATCCTGCCTTCCCTCAGACCGAGACTCCTCTCGGCGATTATGTATTCCTCGCCCTCAAGGGAACTCATGAGAGGAACAATCATAATAGTCATGCTGCAGGCGGATGAAAGAGCGAGCGTGAATACCAGCTTGAAAGTTCCGTTTCCGGGGAAGGAAAGCAGAAAGAGCGCAAGGATGACTGCAGGTACAGTTCTCACCGCCTTTGTCAAAGAGTAGAGAACGGACCCGACGAAAGGAACGTTTCTGATTACCCAGACCGAAACAAGAGCCAGAATCACACCCAGAGCGGAGCTCAGAAAACTTACGGAGAATGAAACAATCAGGGCGTAAGAGGTACGGCCGAGCAGGTCACGGCCGAGGCTGTCACAGCCGAACGGATGCTGAACGGAAGGAGATGAGAGATACATCTGCATATCCACTGTACCGGAAGATGCCGTACAGAAGGAGAAGACAAGAAGAACAAGGATGATGATGAGACCGGTTCTAAGCTTTCCCATTTTCTCTCTCCCCTCTTCTGTCCGTCAGGACAATCATGATCTGTGAAACGGACAGAACAGCACAGATTATAAGAACATCTATCATTACAAGGACAAAGCTGAGTGATGAATCCCTTGAATATGCACTTCTTACAAGCGCCCTTCCCATTCCGGGTAGCGCAAATACTGTCTCAACAACCGTTGAAGAGGCAAAGAACGAGACAATGCCCGAGGCAGTTGCCGATATTATGACAGGAAGAGAGGGTTTCAGCGCAGCTCTGACGACAATCTCCTTTTCCCTCACCCCCTTTGAACGGGCATATGTGACGAACTGCTTCTTCATGTTTTCATCCAGTGCCTCCCTGAAGAGTCTCAGCATGAATGATGTATTCACGAACGAGAGTGCAAGAGAGGGAAGCATAATCGATTTAAGATGAGTGAAAAAGCCGCCGTCAGGCCCTGTATAACCGGCGACGGGAAAGAGATGAAGGCCCGACGAGAATATCAGAATAAGAATGATCGACGACAGAAAAGACGGAAGAAGCAGAAAGAGGGCGGAAAGGAATGAAGAAAGAAGCGAAGAAAAGCCGCGTCTCCCGGCAGCTCTCATGCTAAGCCACAGGGAAAAAGGAAATGACAGCAGCAGGGCATGGAAGGCGAGAGACAGTGAAACAGGAAGCGATGTCCTTACGACGTCCTTTATGCTCTCGCCCGAGACAGTTTCACCCCAGTTCAGAGTAAAAAACCTCATCATCGAAATAAGATAGGAGGAGAAGAATCCTGAATCCGGATTACTTCTCGTGTAATCATACATTGCCGTTGCCGAAGCGTCCTCTCCGAGAATCACCGAGGAACTGTCACCCTTCAGAAAAAAGAAGACAGAATAAAGAACGAGCGAAACAAGAATGACACTCAGAAGAAACTGTATCGCTTTCTCTCTTATCTTCTTTCCCATCTGCATCTCTTCCTTTCAAATGTCTTTTCATCAAGGTTTTCCTCAGTTTTTCACTGCATTCCAGAAGAAAAAACCGTTCTGCACGATTATGTTACTCAAATCGGCGTATGAGGCATAGCTTGTAGTATAGTGTCCGGCAATATATACGGGGCAGGAAGCCCAGAGAATCTTCTGGCCTTCCCTCCATATTTCCACAGCCTCTTCGAATGAAGATGCCCCGTTCATCTTCTCTATCACACTGTATTCCACGCTTTCGGAATCAATCCAGCCGGGAAACGAGGGAGAAAGGTAACTCTTCATCTGCGGCAGAGGTACTGAAGAAAATGCCGATATGTAGATATCCCACGAAGAGGAGGAAGAACGCTCCTCTATGAAGGAGGCCCAGTCCAGAACAGTCAGAGAGCATTCTATGCCCACATTCTCGAGTTCTTCCTTCAGAACAGAGGCAATCCTGTCGAGATTGCTCACATTTGATGACAGTATCCTGACCTTGACTGCACCCTTGTCCGAAAGCAGGGTCTCTGCCTTTTCCGTATCCTGTCCGCTGTAGGGATTGTCATCATCAGCATTCCATTCGCTCTGCCATGACTCCATGTAAAGAGACGACGTTGTGTATCCTCTGTCTCCATAGCATGCTGCCATCAGACTGGAGGAGGAGACTGCATATGAGACAGCCTTTCTTACATCCGGGTCACAGAGAGGCCCTTCCTTCTTGTTGAAAACAAGGGCTATAGATCCGCTTTCCTCTGCAGTAATGAGACTGAGCTTCCCGTTCTTTTCGATTCTGTCTTCATCTGTACTCATCACGTCGTTGATGAAGTCGTACTGTCCGCTCTCGAGTCCGAGCAGTCTTGTCACTGAATCGGGAACGAACCAGTATACGATTCTTTCAGTCTCCGCCTTCTTCATTCCCCATCTTCCGTTACTTTCGTCCCCGTATTCCGAATATGAGTCAAATGCCTCCAGTTCTATCTTCTCTCCGGGTGTCCATGATGCCAGTCTGTACGGTCCCGTCCCGATGAAAGAGGTAACAAGAGATGTTCCATCTATTAAGTAATGAGGCATAACAATGGCCTCTTGCGGACTCGAAGCAATCAGATAAGGTAGAAACAAGAGAGATTTTTCGCTTGTAATCGATATTTCATAATCTCCTGTGACACTAAAGAGCGCTCCGCCTGTCATCTCACCTGCTCTGGAGTACAGGGAGAGATATCTGTTCATCGAGGAACATGCATCAAGAGCTGTCATCTCGCTTCCGTCATGGAATAGAACCCCCCTGCGGAGAGTGAACGTCAGTGTTTTTCCGTCATCAGAGAGAGAGTAGGAAGAAGCGAGCTCTTCCCTTATTTTTCCCTCTCTGTCAAGGACAAGCAGTTTCTCATATATGTTTCCCGAGGCGATTATCCTTCCCGTCAGTGTCGGATTCGTCATCACATCCAGTGTCACAGGTTCCTGGGAGAGAGCCGCATTGATTGTACCTGTGTCGTTTTCTGTAGCGGAGCATGACACAAGAAGAATGAGTATGATGAGGAAGCAGAAGATTTTTCTCATATCGTGGATAATAGAATATTGTTTATCTGACTGAAAAGGAAGTATGAAAAAGGCAGAACCCCGCTGAGCTCTGCCTGAACGTGCATGTTCTTGTTTTTCTTATTTCGGCTGCTTTCCGATATATGCCAGGATACCGCCGTCGACATAGAGTATGTGTCCGTTGACGAAATCCGAAGCATTCGAAGCGAGGAATACTGCCGGTCCCTGAAGATCTTCGGGTGTACCCCATCTCTCTGCAGGTGTCTTTGCGACGATGAATGCATCGAACGGATGTCTTGAACCGTCCTTCTGTCTTTCCCTGAGAGGAGCCGTCTGAGGAGTTGCGATATAGCCGGGCCCGATGCCGTTGCACTGGATGTTGTATGCACCGTACTCGGAAGCGATGTTCTTGGTAAGCATCTTGAGGCCGCCCTTTGCAGAGGCATAAGCGGAAACAGTTTCACGTCCGAGCTCACTCATCATGGAACAGATGTTGATGATTTTTCCTCCGCCCTGCTTGATCATCTGAGGTATGACAGCCTTTGAGCAGATGAACGGAGCATTGAGATCAAGATCGACTACTGCTCTGAAGTCCTCCGCGCTCATCTCCGTCATGGGAATTCTCTTGATGCAGCCTGCATTGTTGACGAGAATATCGAGTCTGCCGAACTTTGCGACGATTTCGTCTGCAAGTGCCTTGACCGCATTTTCATCTCTTACATCGCATACATATCCGAGGACATCGTCCATGCCGCATCTTCTGTATTCCGCAAGTCCGCTGTCAACCGATTCCTGGCGTGAAGTATTGAATATTACCTGTGCTCCTGCATCGTGATAAGCCTTGACGATTGCCATTCCGATACCGTAGCTTGCGCCTGTCACCCAGGCTACCTTTCCCTTGAGGGAGAATGAATTCATGTCCATTTGCAAATAACCCCTTTATTCAAAGTGATGCTTAAATGATAGTTTCTATGCTACCTTACTTTCAGTTAAGTTTTTGTCTCATTAAGCCATCAGAGCTTGTCAATCAGCATCGAACATTTGCCGGACGGAATGGGAAGAGTCTTCTTCTTCTCGTCATCCATGATTTCAATCGTGAAGTAATAGAGCTTCTCGCTTTCAAGCCTGATCTCCCACCCTCTCTGATTCTTGTTCGAGAGAATGGTTATGATGTTCTTCTTGAGTGAAAGATGTTCGATTCCCATAGCCTCGAGAGACTGCATGGTCCAGTAGACTGTCTTCCTCGGAAGGGAGATGTCAAGTCCTATGATGTTCTCGATGCATGCACTTATGGCGATAAGACCGACTGAAGGCAGACAGCGTTTTCTGTTCTCCATGCCTTCCGGCATGACACACGGACCTTCGGTCATCGGCTTGTAGAGCTCCCATACATCGCCCGGCTTCTCCTCTCCGGGATGGAGAGTATCGAGGACGAAATACATGTGCCTTATAGCGCACTCACGTGCGAATATGAACGAATTGTAGTTGGTAAGACCCTTGATGATGATGTAGTCCATGAATGTGGAAACACCGCCGCAGTAGCCGTTGCCGTTCTCCGAGAAGTGCGGATTCGAAACAGGCAGCGTCGGGAACGGGTTATCTGTTCCGAACTCCCTGTCATCCTTGAGCTCTTCGATGAGGAATGATGCATATTCGTCATTCGGAATCTCGGCCAGAAGAGTCCAGAATGCTCCGATATGCTTGTTTCTGATCTGGTTTCCGTTCTCGTCCAGGTCATAGTAGAAATTGTCTTCTGCCGACCACATCATGGAGTTGATTCTCGTCTTGAGCGCGAAGTAGACACGCTTGTAACGGAATGCGAGCTCCTTGTCATTGAGGATATCCCCGATGGTCGAGAGATAGAGTGCAAAGACTGCCATCGCGGCATTGAAGTCGATGAAATAGACGGCGCCTTCACGGGGAAGATTACCCATGTGAACAGCTGCTTCAGGAACAGAGTAGAGACCGTTCTCCCTCTGGAAGCCTGTCTTCAGCCATTCGAAATACTTCTCGAGATATGGAACGACATCCTTGAGTCTTTTCTTGTTGCCTATCTTGTGATAGAAGACGAATTCGACATATGGAAGCAGAGGCAGCGTGACACCGAGAGGATTGGACGGATTGACTACGACTTCATCAGTCAGAGTGTTATACTCTTCAGCAATTCTTCCATTTTCTTCCTGACGAGCATAAAAATAATCAACCATGGAATACGGACTGTAAATCTGGTTCGAATAGACAAGGAAAAGAGAAGAAAGAGAAACATCATACAGGGAGATTATGTCGCTGTCACCGTGCGTGAAATGACCTTCGGGGAACTTGCTGTCCTTCTCCCCGTCCTTCCAGAGTTCTTCCAACCAAACCCAGGCTCTGTCATACATATCAACAAAGTCCTGATCATAAAAATGAATTCCCGGTACGCTTTCCTTAATCATTTTTTCACCACAATCTAATCCCGTTTTCCACTTTTCGGGCACTCTATACGGTATTATAATGATAATACCAACCGAAAATGAAGTCAAACAGTATTTTTACACATTTATATCTAATGTGCATAAGAAGATATGTGTATGAATATCTAATTTTCAGCGAAAGAGTTTTATTGCGGAAGGAATAATTTCTATGACAAAATGCTTTCCTTTACGTGAAAACTCCTCTCCATCTACATGAGAAACAACCAGATCCTTCTGTGTCGTTATCTCGACGCGGCGTGCCCTGCCGTAACCGAAATTCTCCTTGTCCGTCACCATCGCTCCGCGGAAGAACCGTAATGCCATGCGGATGAGACCGAAGCCTCTGAACAGCTTTTTCGTATACATGTAGTCAAGGTATCCGTCATCGATCTCTGCAAGCGGAGTCATGAGAAATGAAGAGCCCATCCTGCGCCCGTTGTTGCATGAAAACTGCTGGGAAACCAGATCGAACTCCTCATCGTCTATCTTCACATGCATTCTGTATCCCTTCGGAGGATTGAAGAGCATGTGTATGAATGCGGCGACATAACTCATCATGCCGTTGATGTGTTTGTAGTCCTGGGCAAGAAAGTTGACCATGGGTTCGAAGCCGAAGCCCATCCCGTTCAGGAAGTAGACTCCTCTCTCCCTGTCCGTTCCCTTTCCGAATCCGACATCCGTAGCCTTCGGCTCGTTGTTGAGAATGATGTCGACTGCCTTGCTGATGTCATTCGGAATGCCTGCTATCCATGCGAAGTCATTGCCGCGTCCGACCGGAATGATTCCCATTGCAACGTTTTCGTGTCCTCTGGCCTTCATTATGCCGTTGATGACTTCGTTGACGGTGCCGTCCCCGCCTGCTGCCACAATCGTCCTTATCCCGGATTCGACACCGCTTTTCGCAAGCTTTTCGGCATGCCCCTTGCCTGATGTATATGCAATGGCACACTGTCTGCCGTGAAGAGCGAAGATATCCTTTATCCGTTTCGCCTTCTTTCTGCCTTTTCCCTTGGATGCATTCGGATTGATGATGAGAAGGATGTTATCTTTCATGGCTGACCCCGTTATTATTTTGGTTCTAACTTCTGACGGTTGCAAGGACTTTAACAAAAATTAGTACAATATCCATATCGTTTTTTCGTGCGATATAACATACAATGGTAACGATCATAGTGAACAAGGAGATGGAATCATGTGGTTCGATAATTTGAAAGAAAAAAGACTCTGGTCATACTTTAATGATATCTCATCAATCCCGAGAGAAAGCGGATTCGAGAATGATATAAGAAAATTTCTCCTCAGATGGGCTGAAAGAAACGGCATAAACGCCGTTGCAGACAGCATAGGCAATGTCATAATGAAGAAGCCGGCATCCCCGGGATGTGAAGACTACCGGCCCGTTGCCCTTCAGGGACACATGGACATGGTATGTGTGAAGAGGGAGGGCTCGGAGCATAACTTCAGAACGGATCCCATCGAAATAGTATCCGACGGAAAATACATCAGTGCCAGGGACACATCTCTCGGAGGAGATGACGGAATCGCAATAGCGACGATGCTCGACATACTCTCGGATGACACTCTCGTTCACGGCCCGATCGAATGTATCTGCACAGTCAACGAAGAGGTCGGCCTCACAGGTGCCTTCGGCCTCGATCCCAAGAACATCCATGCCCGCCAGCTCATCAACCTCGACAGCGAAGAGGAGGACATCTTCTACATCGGATGCGCAGGAGGGCTCGACGTCACTGCAACCAGGAGCGTAAACAAGCAGAGATTCGACAACTCGGTCTACCGCGCCGTCGATGTCGAGATTTCAGGACTTCTGGGAGGACACTCCGGCGGAGACATCCACAAGATGAGGGCGAATGCCATCGTCATATTCGGCCGCTACATCAACCAGCTTCCGCAGTGCAGATTCGTCACGGCAAGGGGCGGAACGAAGAGAAACGTCATCCCTTCATATCTCAAGGCAACCCTGCTTGTATGCAACATCAGCGAGGCAATCAGAGTGGCTGAACAGCTTCAGAAGGACCTCAGGGTCGAATACTGCAAATCCGACCCGGACATCACGATAACCGTCACGGAGAACACGTCTCCTCTCAAGGATTACACTCTTCCGTCATCCGTGAACGATGCTATCAAGAATGTCATCATCTGCAGCCCCAACGGCGTCATCGCAAACTCACAGACCCTTCCGGGCCTCGTGGAGACGTCCTGCAACCTCGCCATACTCGATATCGGATATAACAAGGCACAGCTGGTCTATTCAATCAGAAGTTCCATTGAAAGCGCAAAGAAGAACGTCGCCCAGACAATCAGAAGGCTGGGTGAAAGCAATGAATTCTCCGTGGAAATCGGTGACGGCTATCCGGGATGGATTCCGAATCCCGACTCGCCTCTGACGGCAAAGCTTGCAGGAATCTACGAGAAATACACAGGAAGGAAGCCTGAAATCACCGCCATTCATGCAGGCCTTGAGTGCGGAATAATCAACTCCAAGATTGAAGGTATGGACAGTGTTTCGATCGGACCGAACATGTTTGACATCCATTCCGTCAATGAACGTCTGGACATCGACTCTGCTGAAAGGCTCCTCGGCTTCCTGCGCACCGCTCTCAAGGATCTGAAATGACAACACAGAAAGTTAGTGATACTTACCATATAATCACATTCTCAAATGGTGACACCATCCATCTCGTCGGCACTGCACATGTTTCAAAGAACAGTGCCGAAGAGGTCAGGGAGATTATCGAAAAGGAGAATCCGGACAGGGTATGCATCGAGCTCGACGACGGAAGGATGAAGAGCAAGACCAAGGATTCCTCCTATGAGAACATGGACATAAAGAAGGTATTCAAGGAAGGCAAGGGATTCCTGCTTCTTGCCAATACCGCACTCGCATCATTCCAGAGGAGGATGGGAGCACAGACGGGAAGCGATCCCGGCGCCGAGATTCTCGGAGCCGCAAAACTTGCCAGGGAGATGAACATTCCTGTCTCTCTCTGCGACAGGGAGATTCAGATCACATTCCGGCGTGCCTGGGGAAAGAGCTCGCTCTGGAACAAATGCAAGCTTCTTGCAACTCTCATCTCCGCATCATTCTCCAACGAGAAGATCAGCGAAGAAGAGCTTGAACAGCTCAAGAATGAAGAGACTCTGGAGTCCATGATGAAAGAGGTCGCGAAGGAGCTTCCTTCCGTCAAGGAGGTTCTCATCGACGAACGGGACCGCTATCTGGCAACTTCAATCTACACCTCAGAAGGAAAATCGAAGGTCGCGGTAATCGGTGCCGGTCATACACAGGGAATCATAAGGAACTTCGAGCTTCTGGAAAAAGGAGAGCTCTCGACAGACACTTCGTCGATTACGGAGATACCGAAACCCGGCAAGGCCGGAAAGATTGCCCAGTGGATTATTCCGGTTCTGATTGTGGCTCTCGTGGCGGTAGGCATATTATCATCAGGATGGGACCAGGGACTCAGAGCCTTCCTATACTGGGTCATCGCGAATGCCTCATGTACATTTCTGTTCACGCTCATCGGAGGAGCATCCCTTCTTACATGTCTCCTCAGCGGGGTGACAGCTCCGTTCTTCGTTCTCAATCCCGTCCTCGGCGTAGGTATATTCGCCGGAATATGGCAGGCGACATTCAAACCGCCGAAAGTCAGGGATTTCGAGAGCATCAACAACGACGCACTCTCTCTCAAGGGCTGGTACAGGAACAGAATTCTAAAATGCCTTGTGGCACTTCTGATGAGCAGCCTCGGTTCCATATTCGGTTCTCTTGTAGGTTTTCCGTTCATTCTCGCAAGACTGTAGAGTCTGAACGATGTCAGAAAAGGAGGCAGGATGCATTTTGCTCCTGCCTTCATTCTTTTTTGTGAGTATCTTCTTTTGAGTAAACAGATTACATACAATAGTCAGTACTGCTGACTTTCTTCTTCACTGCTTTCTTGAAGCATTCTGTATGTATTCGGATTCAGCTGTTTTCCTTCTGGCCCTTTCTGAATGCCGCTATGATGGCGGACCTTATGTCTTTCGCCTTCTCGACTTTAATCTCCGTCTTCGAATATGACGAGGGAGCAGTCACAACACGGCTGAAATTCATGTCTGAAAGGGTCTTTACTCTTCTCTCCTGGAATGTCACCGGACGGACCTCTCCGGCAAGGGAAAGTTCTCCGAATGCCGAGAATGTCGACGGCAGGGCAAGGTTGGTCTTTGACGAATAAAGAGCAAGAGCGAGAGCGAGATCTATGCTTGCTTCCGAAAGTTTCACCCCTCCGGCGACATTCACATAAATATCATCCTTTGAAAGATCGAGGCCTGCATGACGCTGAAGAATCGCCTCGGCCCTGTTGATTCTGTTCAGGTCCACCTTATCGGAATAGATCCTCTGATAACCGCTTCTTGCGTCAACTATGAGGGCCTGGATTTCGACTATGAATGTTCTGCTTCCCTCCACGACGGGAGTGAACACAATTCCCGGAGGAACAGACTCGTTTTCCCTCGATGACAGAAAAATGAGAGACGGATCCTTTACTCCTCTGAGTCCTGTCGCCGTCATTTCGAAGAGACCTATCTCATCCACGCTTCCGAATCTGCTCTTCGATGCTCTCAGAAGTCTTATGCCGTTTTCAGCGCTCTCGAAATAGAGAACGGTGTCTACCATGTGCTCGACAATCTTCGGTCCCGCGATTATCCCGTCCTTCGTCACATGTCCGATGAAGAAAACGGCAGCTCCTATCTTCTTCGCTCTGACGGAAAGTTCCATGCAGCATGTCTTGATCTGGTTGGGAGAACCGGCCGATGATTCACTCTGTGACGATGAAAGCGTCTGGATTGAATCAACCACTATATATCCGGGTTTTATCCTCTCGATTGTTTCAACAAGTGATTCAAGCCGTGTATCACAGTAGATCTGTATCCTGTCAGTCGGAAGACCGAGTCTCTCGGCTCTCAGTCTCACCTGCGAGGGAGACTCTTCCCCCGAAATATAGAGGACGGATGAATATTCACTGAGATTGGAGATAAGCTGAAGCATCAGCGTTGACTTTCCGATCCCGGGCTCCCCTCCGACAAGTACGGAAGACGGACGCATGACGCCGCCGCCGAGTACTCTGTCCAGTTCATCGATACAGGAGGAAACTCTCAGCGTTTTCTCGTATGGAACATCGCTGAGAGTTCTGACACCGTCATCAATTACCGTTCTGTTTTTATCTGCACTGTTCTTCTGGGGAGTGACACTTCTTTCCTCGAAGCTGTTCCAGCTCCCGCAGTCCGGACACCGTCCCGTCCATTTGGACTCTTCTCTACCGCACTCTCTGCAGACATAAACAGTGGTATTCTTCAATGGTGACTCCTTAGAAAGAAAGCAGCTCGACCTCGAAAATCAGATAGGAATTCGGAGGAATGACTCCCGGATAGCCGTATTCGCCGTAGCCGAGCTCCGGCGGAATTATCAGGGTTCTCTTCTCGTTCTTCGTCATCGTTACGAGAGCCTCGTTCCAGCCCTCGATGACTTCACCAATCTTGAATGAAGTGGGAGCCTTCCGGAGATACGATGAATCGAAGATCTTTCCGTTGAGGAGTTTTCCTTCATAGTGCACTGTCACCTTTGATCCGAATTTTGGGGAAGCACCGCCGTCCCCCGGTCTGTCGACAACGTACATAAGCCCTGAAGCCGTCTTGACGGCCTCAGGATAGCGCGTTCTGATTTCGTCGAGTATTTTCCTGTTTGCCTCTTCGCGTGCCTTTACAGCCTTTTCTTCGGCCTCCTGGACATATTTTGTGAACGACTCCCTGCTGACATCAAAGGCTTCCGCCTCGGCTCCGACACGTACAATCTCCACACTGTCGATTCTGTCGCCCTGCTTTATCTTGTTCACGACATTCTGTCCTTCGACAACATGTCCGAAAACAGTATGCTTTCCGTCAAGCCACGGAGTTTCGACATGAGTGATGAAGAACTGGCTGCCGTTGGTACCGGGGCCTGCATTGGCCATTGAAAGAACTCCCGGACCTGTATGCTTCAGCGACGGATCGAATTCATCCGGGAATCTGTATCCCGGACCTCCCGTTCCGTTTCCCTTCGGGCATCCGCCTTGAATCATGAAGTTGTCGATGACTCTGTGAAAGGTAAGTCCGTCATAGAACGGCTTGCCGGGATGTTCAAGATTGAGAACACCGGTGGCAAGACCGACGAAATTGCAGACCGTCATAGGAGTCTTCCTGTACTCAAGCTCCAGTGTAATGTTTCCTTTTTTCGTCTTTAAAACAGCATATAATCCGTCTTTCATGTTTATTTCCTTTTATTATAAACAATTATTCTTCAAATAAGATTTCACCCTTACTAAGCAGGGTATAAAGTTTCTCCAGATCGGCGGTACTTCTGTACTTTATGACAAGTTTTCCCCTGTCAAGCGTACCCTTGATCTCGCATCTGGCTCCGACACTGGAGGTGAATCTCTCCTCGGCCTTGCTCACTTCCTCGTCCTTTTCACCGTTCTTCTTTCTTGCAATAAGCTTATGTCCCTTGTTGTAGGAGTTGGCAAGAGCTTCGGCGTCACGGACGGAAAGATTGTCATGGACTATCTTGTCTCTGAGAAGCTGTCTGTCAGCCGGATTGACCAGTGAAAGAATCGCCCTGGCGTGGCCTGCAGTCATTGCACCCGAAACGATGTCATCCTTGACCTGGTCGGAGAGAGCAAGAAGTCTCAGCGAGTTGGTGATGGAGGATCTGCTCTTTCCGACCTTCTCTGCAACTGTCTCCTGTGTGTATCCTGTCTTGTCGATAAGATACTGGTAGGCCTGTGCCTCTTCAATGGCATTCAGGTTCTCCCTCTGTATGTTCTCGATAAGCGATACCTGTATTCTCTGGACATCAGTGAAAGTCATGACTATGGCCGGAACCTTCTCGAGCCCTGCCATCTTTGCAGCTCTGTATCTTCTTTCACCAGCCACAATCGAGAATTCACCGGGAGCTATCTCCTCAACTGTCAGAGGCTGGATGATTCCCTGTGTCTTTATGGAGTCCGACAGCTCCTTAAGGGCATCTTCATCAAAGTATTTTCTCGGCTGATTCGGATTCGGCCTTATACGCGAAACATCAATCTGGACAATTGACATCTTATTCTGTCTGGCTTCCTCGTTGATTGTTTTGGTCAGAATATCTTCAGTCTGGGTATCGAAATCAAATCCGCTCATCAGGGATCCGATTCCCTTTCCGAGTCCTCTCTTCCTTTCACTAGCCACGGTTAATCACCTCCTCACTTAATTTAACGAATGCCTTCGCTCCTGCCGACGATTTGTCATAGTAATTTATCGGAAGTCCGTGAGACGGAGCCTCTGCCAGTCTGGAAGAACGGGGTATGATTGTCTTGAAAACAAGATCCGGAAAATACGCGGAAATATCATCAACAACATCCTGATTGAGTTTTATGCGTTTGCTGTACATCGTGAACAGTATTCCCAGGATGCGTATATGAGGATTGACAGATTTCTTTATATTAGTAATAGTTCTCATTATTAAATTGAGACCTTCCATTGCTAAATACTCACACTGTAAAGGAATAATCACATCATCGCACCAGCAGAGTGCATTCACAGTTTCCAATCCCAGAGAAGGAGGACAATCAAGAAGGATATAGTCATAATCCTTATCAATCACACTCAGAGACTTCTTGAGGAAAAGTTCTCTGTTTTCCTCCTCGACAAGTTCGATGGCAAGACCAGCAAGATCAAGAGATCCCGGAATCAGATAAAGATTCTGAAAAAGAGTAGACTGAACAGCATCTCTCGCATCAACCTGTCCCGTGATAACCTGGTAAATATTTGCCTTTTTCGGGTCACCTGACACTGCATGGGTCAGATTTACCTGAGCATCAAGATCAATTAGAAGAACTTTCAAGCCTTTTGCAGCCAGTACAGAAGCAAGACTTACAGCTGCAGTAGTCTTTCCGACGCCACCTTTCTGGTTATAAAAAATAATCTTCCGAGACATGCTTTAAAATATAGCCATAAAAGAAGGAAATGTCAGTAAAAAAGCCGAACTATTATAGGAAGAAGTTGACCCTTCCACAGCTGATTGATATCCTAATCAAAGCAATAAATCCACTCTATAAAGGAGCATAAAAAGATGAAGGAAAAGATCATCGCAGCAATAGATGAGATTCGCCCGGCACTTCAGAATGACGGAGGCGATATATCGGTAGAAAAGATTGAAGGAAAAATCGTGCACGTAAAGCTTCACGGACATTGTGCAGGCTGTCCGATGAGCCAGATGACACTCTCCAACGGTGTTGAAAGGTATCTGAAAGAAACAGTCGATAAGGATATCGTTGTTGTAAACGACGAAATGTTCTGATTAATTATCAACGAATTTCAAGGAAAAGGGGTTCCCCAAAAAGGAGGAACTCTTTTTCTTTCCCGAAATTTGCAATGTTTAATGTGAAACATCATGGTTTTTCAGTTTGAGAAAAGGCTCAAAACCTGGGTAAAATTTCAGAAATCATAGTTTTATTCGTTTTTCGATTCCAAGATCAAGCATCTTTCAAACACAGTTCTATGTTCAAAACAAACCCCGTCAATAATACAAAACAACTATGATGAAAAATACGATTGTTAAATAATGAAATCTCCTTTGGGGTGAACCCCGAGGTATCATCGCAAAGCCTCGGGTGTATCTTCCTCCGGAAAATTCAAAAGTAGCTGTTTATAATCCTTCTCTTTCACTTGATTCTTAACGTAGGCCTTTATCACGTACTCACTTGTGAATTTTCCTACGGTCGAGATGAAGTATCCGTCGCTCTAAAATTCCCCGCCCCATAA
>CAZKIT010000007.1:9018-25122 GCA_964552905.1 uncultured Spirochaetaceae bacterium | reverse complement strand
CGATCTATCTCCAGTACAAGACACATGCAGACAACGACAGCATGTACAACACACCCAACTGCTGGGCTATGTACTGCTGCGGCAAGGTCTTCAGATATCTTCTTGACATGGGCGGACTCGAAGTCATGAACCAGAAGAACATCGACAAGGCAAAGGTCATGTATGATTTCCTCGACCAGAGCAAGATGTTCCACGGAACAGTCGAGAAGGAATTCAGATCTCTCATGAACATTCCGTTCGTCACGGAAAGTGCAGAGCTTGATGCAGAGGTCGTCGCTGCCACCAAGAAGGCAGGATACGACAACCTCAAGGGCCACAAGTCGGTCGGCGGCCTCAGAGCTTCCATCTACAATGCAATGCCCAAGGAAGGCGTTGTCGCTCTCGTCGAATTCCTCAAGAAGTTCGAAGCAGAATACAAGAAATAATATACGTAAGGATATGTGCGTATCGGAGGGAGACGGTTTTCTGTCTCCCTCTTCTTTCTATTGTCATCCTTTCTTCGTCAGAAGGGGAGGAGAGGCAGTAGGAGAAGAAAATCTCATTAAGTGCATGACGGCAATTCCCGTTTGCCCGGAGTATCTCTCCGGAAAAGGGACAACAGAAGCCATTGTGTTACCACGATAACGGAAAGAGGGACATTTTCCGGCTTTTTACAGCGTTTTTAAATTCTTCCGGAACTCTTTAACAAAAGCTTAAAAGATTTAACAATGAGGAAGAAAAAGCCTCTCGGGAGCCTTGATTATTTACAATATTTGACGATGAAAAAAGTCCCCTGCGTGCTATATTTTAGTCAAGGAGAAAGACCTATGGAAAATATTACATTCAGCACAACAATCGGGAAAATGGACTGGCTCAAGACAATCGCGAAGAAGACGAACAGAAGCGTTGACTATCTTATCAATCTGCTTATCGACGGCTATCTCGAAGATGTTGAACTTGCTTATGATTCTCTTCTCACGGAGAAGGCAATCAGAGGCTGAGTCTTTAAAATAAATTAATGTCCGGGGGAGGATGACACAATGGATAAGGAACAGTACATTACATTCACAACATCAAACTTCACATCATCCTGGCTGGAGGGTGTCTCGAAGAAAGTGGATAGAAGCATAGATGCTCTGATCAACGAACTTATCGACAACTACCTTGCGGACGTTGAGAATGCCTATGACGTCGAACTCAAGGTGGATGAGCTCTACGAAAGAGAGAAAGCGGTCTGAGGCATAAAGTATTTCGGACAAGGGGCGGGCGCTGGCAGTTACTCCGGCGCTCATTTTTTATGCCGCCGCAGACAGGACAAAACAAATGCTCCCTTTCGGGAGCAAAAGCGGCCGACGAGAATCGAACTCGCATCTTCAGCTTGGAAGGCTGAGGTAATAGCCATTATACCACAACCGCATGACAGAAAGGATAATAATCAAAACCGTATCGGATTGTCAACAAGAAGAGAGAAAATAATCTTACTCAGAAGAGAGTGGGCTGAGTGGGGTTCTCTTCATCCCTGTAGAGCTTGAAGGAAAGACGGTGTATCGGGCAGGGGCCGTACTTCCCGATTGCCTCGTAGTGCTCCCTTGTCGGGTATCCCTTGTGCTTTTCGAATCCGTACTGCGGCCACTTTGCTGCAGCCTGTACCATGATGCGGTCACGCTCGCATTTGGCAAGTATGCTGGCCGCCATTATCTCATGAACGAGTGCATCGCCCTTGACGACTGCTTCGACGGGGAACGGAACATCCGGGATTTTATTGCCGTCACAGAGAAGAATGTCGAAGGGACGGGAGGAGTAGACAGCCAGGGCTGTTTCCTTCATCCCCATGAGGGAAGCGTTGAGGATGTTTATCTCGTCGATTACCGTATGGCTTATGGCTTTGACGGAATAGCAGACGGCTTTTTCCTTTATTATCCTTTCGGCTTTCTCCCTTTCCTTTTCTGTCAGTTTCTTCGAGTCATTGAGACAGTCGAACGGAAAGTCGTCTGATAGGATTACGGAAGCGACAACAACGGGACCCGCGAGCGGCCCCCTTCCAGCTTCGTCTGTTCCGCATATGATATTCTTTTCTTTTGTCTCGTCCGAGAAAAGTTCAACTTCCATATTACCCGGTTTTCCTATATACTCGAAAAGGTATTTTACTAGGAGAAAGGATGTTTTTAAAGTCCCTTGAACTCAACGGTTTCAAGAGTTTTGCTGACAAGACTCATATAGATTTCACCGATGGAATCACATCACTGCTCGGACCGAACGGCTGCGGCAAGTCCAATATCGTCGATTCGATCAAGTGGGTTCTCGGCGAACAGTCGACGAAGACTCTCCGTGCATCGCGCATGGATGACGTCATCTTCAGCGGAACGGAGACGAGGAAACCCAGCCAGATGGCCGAGGTCACTCTTACAATCGACAACGAAAACCGTAATCTTCCGACCGACCTTCCGGAAATCGTCATACGACGGCGTCTCTTCCGCAACGGGGATGGCGAGTATTATCTCAACGGTCAGAGATGCCTGTTGAAGAACATCAAGGAACTCTTCATGGATACAGGTGTCGGCAAGAGCGCCTACTCGATACTCGAGCAGGGCAAGATTGACCAGATCCTCTCCAACAAGCCCGAGGACAGAAGATACATCTTCGAGGAGGCTGCCGGGATTTCACGCTTCAAGGTGAAGTGCACCGAGGCACAGAACAAGATAGCAAAGGCCGAGGAGAACATCGCGCTTCTGAATACAACGCTCAGGGAAGTCAAGCGTACATACGACAGGACGAAGAGCCAGGCGGAGAAGGCCATCAAATGGGAGGAGCTCAAGGACAAGGCATTCTACATAGATGTCGACATCAAGCTTTCCCATGTCGATGCCTACCTCAAGATGAAGGAGTTCAGGGAAAACCAGGAGACAGAGTCCAACAGGAAGGCGGAGGAGCTCAGGGGAAAGCTCGGCGAGTACGATGACAGCATATCATCATCGTCCAATGAACTGACGCTCTTCCAGGACAGTTCCAAGAACCTCGAAATAGAGATCGGAAAGGTTGAATCCAAGCTCAGTTCCATAAACGAAACCATAGCAGCCCTCAAGGAGAACTACAGACAGTACCTCGAGAAATACGAATCGAGCGAGAAGCGGTGCAGGGACATCGAGAGTGAAATCGAGCGTACGACGGAGGAGAAGGAGACAGCCGAGAGCAACCTCGAGACCCTCGAGGAACGCTTCGAGGAGAAGAAGGCCCAGATAGAATACGCCGAAAACTCTCTCCAGAAGAACCGTGAGGAGATTGCATCTCTCAACGACGAGATACTCCGTGCAGAGAATAGCAACAGCGAACTCGACGATACCCTCAAGGCTCTCAGCGAAGAGCTCAAGAACGTGATCGAGTCACTCATAAAGGAAGTCGATGCCAATACCGGCACCGAGTACTCGGCACTCAGACGCGACAATGCCGACAGAGCCGTGAGGGAAAGCCTGGAGAGCATACTCAAGCTTCTTGCCGCAAGGGAGGATTTCGTCTCTTCTCTTCCCGACGGTGTCGACTACTCGAAGGAAATCGCACTGCGTGACTATCAGAAACTCTCCCAGGCCGTACATGATACCGAAAGGTTCTTCGAGGAGTACAAGGCTTCGATTCCTCCCGTCATCGATACAATTCTCTCTCCGGAGGGACTGGTAAGCCGCAAGAGGGAGATAGGGGAGCGCGAATCCAGCGCGAGAGCCCTGATAGTCAACAACCGCAAGGCCATCGAGAGCGCAAGAGCGCAGATCGAGAGCAGGGAAAACGACAACAACACGCTGCAGGCGACAATCATATCGCTCAAGGAGGTGATAGGATCGCTCAAGGCCTCGATCGAGAACTACAAGGAAAACATACAGAGGCTGGGAGAGACCATCACGAAACGCAGCTTCGATCTCGAGGACGAACGCGACGGTGCCGAGATAGCACACAAGCGTCTCTATGAAGTCGCCGACAGGATAAACGAGAAGAACGGAGAGATCGAGGAAGGAAAGAAGTCTCTCACCGACCTCAACGGCAGGCTCAGGGAAGTCAATGATCTTCTGGGCGAGAAGTTCCGCCTTCTCAACCAGAAGCGGCAGGAAAAGGAAAAGCTCCTGGAAGACATAAGAACGGCGGAGAGCAGCGCACTCGAAGCCAAGATGTTCAAGGAGACGTGTGAACGCGAGATACAGAACACCTTCACTCAGTTCTTCGAAACCTATGCGAGAAACCTCAACGAGTTCCAGGAGAGACTTCTTCCCGAAATGCCGAAGGAGACGGACCTCAGAGTGGAGCTCGAGGAAGTCAACAAGGAGATAAAGGCCCTCGGCAACATCAACCATGCCGCGAAGGATGAATATGACCAGGCTGAGGACCAGTACAAGTTCTACACGAAACAGCTGGACGATTACGAGAAGGCCAAGACCGACATGGAGTCGGTTCTGGGTGAGATTCTCGACAAGTCGAAGGAAATGTTCCTCAAGTCATACAGGGAGATCAGCGATAACTTCCAGGAGATGTTCAAGCGTCTCTTCGGAGGCGGAAGAGCCGAACTCAGTCTTTCCGAGCCAGACGAGGTGCTGACAAGCGGTATCGAGATACTTGCCCAGCCGCCAGGAAAGAGCATGTCGACGCTTTCCCTTCTCTCCGGCGGAGAGAGGAGCATGACGGCAGTCGCGCTTCTCTTCGCGACATACCAGGTGAAACCGTCCCCGTTCTGCATCCTCGACGAGATTGATGCCGCGCTGGATGACAGGAATATCGGATATTTCCTCGATGTGCTGCAGGATTTCGCCCGTGACAGCCAGTTCATCATCATCACGCATAACACCCATACCGTCACCGGCGGCAACGCAATGCTCGGTGTCTCGCAGATGGAGGCCGGCGTATCGACTGCGGTAAGCTACCGCATCGCTTCAATCGAAGGTCAGCCGAGAATCCTCAACGATGAGGGAAGTGAAGTCGAGTTCGATGAAGAGGGAAGAAAGAAATGAGACTGCTTTTTGTTGACCAAAGAGACTCTAATAATGTATAAAAGACATTTGAAAGAAGATTTGTGGAAATAGTATGTTTGACAGTATCAGCAGCAAGTTTACATCGATAGTCAGAACCCTGTCCGGAAAGGGCAAGATCAGTGAAAAGAACATCCGTGATGCCGTAGAGGAAATCAAGGAAGCCCTGCTTGACGCCGATGTCAATCTGCGAGTCGTCAGACGTTTCGTCAATTCCACGATCGACGAGGCCCTCGGAGAGAAGGTCCTCAACTCGGTAGACCCCGGTCAGCAGTTCACCAAGATCGTTTATGACAAGATGGTTGCACTCCTGGGTTCCAGCGAGGAGGAGACGGCTCTTCACCTCAAGGGCAAGGACGCGCTTTCGATAATCCTGATGATGGGTCTTCAGGGATCCGGTAAGACGACGGCTTCCCACAAGCTTGCCTACAGATTCAAGAAGGAAGGCAGAAAGGTTATGATGGTCGCCGCCGACCTCGTGAGACCGGCAGCCATAGAACAGCTCTGCATTCTCGGTGAGAAGGTGGGTGTTCCTGTCTTCACGATTCCGGGCGAGAAGAATCCCGTTACAGTAGTTACCAGAGCGATAGACAAGGCAAAGAGGGAGATGTATGACACGCTCATCGTCGATACCTCGGGCCGCATGCATCTCGACGATGCCCTCATGGAGGAGATCCAGAGAATAGCCAGGGCGGCCAATCCCGACGAGAAGCTCTTCGTGGCTGATGCCATGACTGGTCAGAGCGCCGTCGATATCGCGAAGGAGTTCGACGAGAAGGTCGGAATTACCGGCGTCATCCTCACCAAGTTCGATTCAGATACCCGCGGCGGTGCCGCACTCTCGCTCAGAAGCGTCGTCGGAAAGCCGATAAAGTTCATCGGTACCGGTGAGAAGATGGAGGACCTCGAGGCCTTCAGGCCCGAGCGCATAGCATCCAGAATCCTCGGCATGGGAGACATCGTCTCTCTCGTCGAGAAGGCACAGGAGGCATTCGACCAGAAGGAAGCGGAAAGGCTCCAGAGCAAGATGGCAAAGAACACCTTCGATCTCGAGGACTATCTGACGCAGCTTGAAAGCATGAAGAAGATGGGGTCGGTGGACAAGCTCATCGAGATGATACCGGGAGCAAAGGGCCAGATCAGCGAGGAGGATCTGAATCTCAAGGAACTCGAAGTCGAGAAGGCGATTATCAGGAGCATGACACGCTTCGAGAGACAGAACTACCGCATCATCGGACCCAGCCGCAGAAAGCGCATTGCCAAAGGATCGGGTACGAGTGTGGCTGATGTCAACAGACTTCTGAAGAAGTTCGAGAAGAGCAAGCTGATGATGAAGAAGCTTGCCGGAAACAAGAAATTACAGGCTCAGATGATGAAACAGCTCGGAATGTGAGCCTTCAAGTAGTATAAGGAGAAAAACTGTGAGCACAACAATGAGACTCAAGAGAATGGGTACAAAGAAGAGACCCTACTACAGAATCGTTATCCAGGACAGCAGAATCGCTGCTTCCTCAAAGACAATCGATGAAGTCGGAACCTACAAGCCGGTTGAAGAAGCCGATCAGGTCTCCATCAACGAGGACAAGGTCAGAGCATGGATCGGAAAGGGCGTAGTCGTATCACCGACAGTCAAATCTCTTCTCAACGCAAAGGGAATTACACTCGATAGAAAGCAGGCTTGAATTCTGCTGAGGAGTCGAGATGGAAAAGGAACTTGTTGAATTCATGGTCAAGAGCCTTGTGGATGTCCCTGAAGAAGTGAGCGTGAACGTAGTTGAGGGTGCGAAGTCAACCATCCTCGAGCTTCGCGTCTCCCCCGAGGACATCGGTAAGGTGATAGGCAAGCAGGGCCGCATAGCAAAGGCTATCAGAACCATTCTGTCAGCTTCTGCAACACGTGACGGCAGACGTGCCACACTGGAGATTCTTGACTGATGGCAGCACCTCTCCTTGCAACCGCAACCATAGGAAAAACCCACGGTACCGAGGGCTACGTGCGTGTCTATCCGTTTTCGGATGAATATGCACACCTCGGAAAGCTCACGGTATGCACGGTAAGATTACCGGACGGAGAGGAGCTGACTCTTCATATTGATTCTGTGCAGAAGAAGGGTCAGCTTTTCCTCATGAGATTCACCGAGTATCCGACGCCGGAGAAGGCGAGATTCCTTTCAAAGGCCCTGATTCTCATTCCCCGTGAATGCGCTCCCGCGCTCAAGAAGGGCGAATATTATGTCGCCGATCTCTACGGCATGGATGTTCTGTACGGCGGAAAGAATGTCGGCAGAGTCGAATACACCATGGACGGTGCACAGTCGCTTCTGCTTTCCGTCAGACGAAGTGACAACGAGAAGGAATATCTTGTTCCTCTTCTTCCCGTTTATGTCAGTAATGTTTCCGTTTCAGAGAATACTCTGGAACTCCTGAACCCCGATCTCCTGGAATTATAGATGAAGATAACCGTTCTCACGCTCTTTCCTGAAATGGTGGAGCCTTTTTTTACATCGTCTATAATGAAGAGGGCAGTGGAGAAGGGGATAATCTCCTATTCAATCGTCAATTTCCGCTCATGGGCTGAAGGCCGGCACAGAAAGACCGATGACGAGCCTTTCGGTGGCGGAGCCGGAATGGTGCTGATGCCGCATCCGATTTTCCGCTGCATGGACGAGCTTTCCCTCAGTGGAAAGAGGGTCATTTTCCCGACTCCGAGCGGAAAACTCCTGAACCAGAGATACAGCGAAGAACTTTCCAGGGAGGATGAACTCGTATTCATCTGCGGTCACTACGAGGGTCTCGACCAGCGTGTCATAGATACCTACGTCACCGACGAGATTTCGATAGGGGACTATGTACTTTCATCGGGAGAGACGGCATCACTTGTCATAATAGATTCCGTCTACAGACTCATCGAAGGCGTCATCACTGACGAGAGCCTTGAAGACGAGTCTTTTTCAAACGGACTCCTGGAATATCCGCAGTATACAAGACCCGATGTATATTGCAATAAAAGTGTTCCTGATGTATTATTGTCCGGTAATCAAAGCCATATTACCGAATGGCGGAGATTCAAGGGGCTGGAAAAAACACTGCTCAACCGGCCTGATCTGCTCTCGCATGCCTCTCTCAGCATAAAGGAGCGACAAGACTTATTGAATATTTATAAAGAAGAGGAATGATATGGATATCATTAGAGCTATTGAAGCAAAGCAGATCAAAGAGAATGCTGAGAATTTCAGCGTTGGTGATACAGTAAAGGTTTATTTCAAGATCGTCGAAGGTACAACTGAAAGAGTCCAGGCTTTCGAGGGTATTGTCATTGCAAAGAACAACAGCGGCATCAGAAAGTCATTCACTGTCAGAAAGATCTCCTACGGCGTAGGCGTCGAGAGAATCTTCCCGATGCACTCTCCCAGAATCGAAAAGATCGAGGTCGAGAGAAGAGGTCGTGTCAGAAGAGCTAAGCTCTACTACCTCAGAGACAGAGTCGGCAAGGCTGCAAAGGTTCCCGAGCTTATCGTCGCAAAGAAGAACGCATAATCGTTCAAGTTCTCAGAGAGTCCCTCCAATGTGTATTTTGGAGGGATTTTTCTTTATTTTTGACTTTTTGGTGTAACTTCTCATTTTTCATAAGATACCTTCACACAAAATACTCAAAATTTATCAGTAATAGTTTGTTTTTTTCTTCCTCGAAAAGTCAAAGTGGTGTAATAATTATGGATAGGTGACTTTGTGCCCCTCCGACCGTGTGTCCGGGAAGCTGAGGTACCCGCGCATCGTTGATGAATGCGCTCTTTGTTTAGTAATTATTCCGATTATTCGGAAATAAGGAAGGCGACATGATGAGAAAAAAGAGTTTCGGAAAGCTTGCACTCGTATTCGCGCTTGCAGCTTTGATGCTTTTTGGCCTTTGTGTTTGCAGTAAGAAGAGCTCCGGCTCGACTGCTACTGCCACAACGGCACAGACTGCAGCGTCAACAGAGACTTCAGCTCCCGCGGCGACAACAGCTGCCGAGACGAAGACTGAGACAGCCGCAGCTGAGACTAAGGTTGAAGAACCAGTAGTTGAGACTAAGGCTGAGGAACCCGTAGTCGAGACGAAGGCTGAAGAACCTGTAGTCGAGACGAAGGCTGAAGAACCCGTAGTCGAGACGAAGGCTGAAGAACCTGTAGTCGAGACAAAGGTTGAAGAACCTGCTGCAGAGACAAAGACTGAAGAGAGTGTTTCTGTTGATGAATCAGTCCAGGTTGCTGATGACGGCACTATCAGCGGTACATATGAATATGGTGATTTCGCTTCTGCATCTTTCGTCATGGAAGGCAGCAAGGCAACCATCACATATCCTGCACAGTACATCTACAAGGCGGATATCGATTCCTTCATGGCTCTCTGCCTCGAGAAGTATCCCGAATATCTCAGCTCTGTTACATATGATGTTCCCGAAGAAGGAACTCTCGTAATCTATTATCCCGAAGAGTATGTCGGCGGCCTCTATTACAGACTCGGCGTTCTCGACTACCTCAACGGTATGATCACATCCTATATCGATGCATATGTTGAATCTGTAATCGCAGAGGCTTCTGCTGAAGCAGCAGAGGTTGTAGAGACCATTACTGAAACAGTCCAGGAAGAGACTCCGTTCGTTTATACATATGTTCTCGACTACAAGGGTGTAAGATCTGAAATCAATGCATATACAACATATGCAACTCTTACAGTACCGGAAGGCATGTCGGATGCAGATATCGCCGCTGTTGCCCAGATGCTCAGTGCCTCCTATCCTGCTGAAGCTTCTCTCGTTACATATGCAGTCGAAGGCGGCAAGGTCACACTCACATACCCCGAGCAGTCTTCTGATTTCATCATAGCAGTTGTCGATGCACTCAGAGAGCAGGCAATTGCCCTCATAGATACTCTTACTGCTTCGGACGAAGTCGAAGAGGTTCCTGTTGCAGAAACAGGCGCTCACGTCTATGCCGCAGATCTTTCATACAAGGGTCTTTCGACAACAATCGTGATTGACAACACACAGACTACCATCACGGTTCCAGAGGGAATCGAAGCTGATGACATCGCTGTTGTCGCTTCATTGGCACTTGCTGCTTATCCGGAACAGGCTTCTCTCGTTACATATTCCTTCGAGAACGGCGTTCTTACTCTCACATATCCGGAACAGACAGATGAATACCTCCTTTCCCTGCTCGAGACAGTCAAGGAAGGCGGAATGTACCTCATCGACCTCTACGGAGAAGTCGAGGAAGTTGCTCAGGAGACCGAGGAAAAGATTGATGCTGCACTTGAAACAGTTGAGACAGTCATCAATGCTGTCGAAGAGGCTGTTGAAGTCGGCAAGAGCATCATCGAGGGATTCGATCTCGTCGTTGATGAAGACGGCACAATCAGAGCAACATTCAACTACCGCGACATCGCATATGCATCGGTTGTCCTCGAAAGCGACAAGGCAACAATCACATATCCTGTTGAGTTCGTGGCAAAGTCAGATATCGATGCATTCATGGCTGAAATGGTTGCACAGTACGGCGCATACCTTGACGACGTCTACTATGACGTACCGGAAGAGGGAACACTCGTAATCTACTTCCCGTCTGAATCCGTCGGTGACACGACATATGAAAGACTCACGGTTCTCGATGAAGTCGATACAGATGTCACGGCATACATCGATTCTCTCGTTGCAGAACTTCTCGCTGAGGTTGAGGAAATCAACGCACAGCTTGAGGAAGTCATTGCTGAGGAACTTGCAGAAGTCGAAGCTGTTGAGGAAGTCGAGGCAGTCGAGGAAGCTCCTGTCTATGCTGATACACTTACATACAAGGGTGTAACATCTGCAATTGTCGTAGACAACACAAGCGCATCCTTCACAATTCCTGAAGGCATGAGCGATGATGATTTCGCAGCTGTCATCTGGTATGTCAACAACGAGTATCCTGCAGAGAGTGCAATCGTAACATTCTCCGTCGATGGTGATACTGTAACTCTTACATACCCCGAGCAGTCTGATGAATTCCTCCTTGCAGCTGTTTCTGTCATCAGAAATGAAGCTATGGCTCTCATCGATGAGATTGAAAAGGCACAGACAGAGACTGTTGAAGTCGCAGAACCTGCAGTTGAGACAGCTACTGCCGCTGAAGAAGTCAAGACAGAAGAAGCTGTATACAGTGAAACACTTGCATACGGCAGTCTCTCCACAAAGATTGAAGTCTACAGCACACATGCTTCTCTCACAATCCCGGCTGGTGTTACAGCTGACGACATCACAGCAGTTGTCGACATGATCAATGCTTCCTACAAGAACGAAGCTTCCCTCGTCACATATGCTGTCGTCGAAGATACACTTGTCCTGACATATCCTAAGCAGTCTGACGAATTCCTCCTCGGTGCAGTCGAGGTACTCAGAACTCAGGCTATGGCTTACATCGATTCTCTCGCTCCGAAGGCAGAGACAGCAGCTATTGAAGAAGCTCCTGCAGCAGAAGCAGCACCTGTTGAAGAAGTAAAGGCAGAAGAACCTGTATACAGTGAAACACTTGCATACGGCAGCCTCACCACAAAGGTTGAAGTCTACAGCACACATGCTTCTCTCACGATTCCGACCGGTGTTACAACTGAAGATATCCTCGCTGTTGTCGAGAAGATCAATGCTTCCTACAAGAACGAAGCTTCTCTCGTCACATATGCTATCGAAGGTGATACACTTGTTCTCACATATCCTGAGCAGCCAGCTGAATTCCTCCTCGGTGCAGTCGAAGCACTCAAGACTCAGGCTATTGCTTATATCGACAGCCTGGCTAAGAAGGCTCCTGTTGAAGCACCTGCAGAGACAGCTCCTGTTGCTGAGACAGCTCCTGTTGCTGAGACACCAGCTCCTGCTGAGACACCAGCTCCTGCTGAGACACCAGCTCCTGCTGAGACAAAAGCTTCTGCTGAGACAAAAGCTTCTGCTGAGACAACTCCTGAAAATGTACCTAATCCAGTTATTCCTCCTGTTGAACCTGAGGAAGTTGGTAAGAAGGAAGATAAGATTGTCAAGTTCTCGATTGCAGCAACAGTTACAGGAAAGGCTAACATCACAGGTCATTGGGATACTTCAGAGGGATGGTACAAGATTCTTGCTCTTGGATTCGGTGGAAGATTCGAAGCAGACTTCGGCGCTGTTTCTGTCGGTCTCAAGGGACAGTACGACCTCAGCAATTATGTACTTGCCGATGCTTATCTCAAGTGGGCATTCGTCAGCAACGAAAAGATTGATGTCTATGCTCTTGCAGGCGGCGGTGCCACATTCGGTGTCGGTGCTAACATGGGACAGATCAGCGGTCTTGTCGAAGCGGGTCTCGGCGTTGACTTCAAGTTCAATCCGAACTTCTCGCTCTTCCTTGAAGCTGTTGGTCAGTGGTCAATTGGAAAGCCTGGTCTTGAAGCCGGACTTACAGCTGGTCTCAAGTTCACATTCTGATTCGTCAGAATTCATTATCAGGGGTCGCGGTAAAACGCGGCCCTCTTTCTTTGCTTGGAAGAGTGATTCACAACCAGATTATTTGTAACCGGATAAATTGAATTAAGTTTATACAATGTTTATTATCTTAGGTTGAAAATCTAATAAGGTGTTAATTGAATATGAAATCCAAGGGATTACTTGTATTGTTTATTTTATGTTCCATCCTTCTCCTTGTTTCTTCATGCAAGAAGAATACGGATCAGGGGGTAACGGAAACGGCTTCCTCAAAGGCTAGCGAAGTAGTGCAGGCTGAAAAGGAGACCGTTACTGAAAAGAAGGCTGAAGAAAAAACAGCTCAGGTCAAGGCAGATGAGAGCAGCAATGCTCCCGAAAAAACGACTGCAGAAGTCAAAGTCGAAAAAGCTGAAGAAGTAAAGACTGAAGAAAGTGCTGCAGACGAAAAAGCAGAGGAGCCTGTAGTCACTGAAACTGCACAGGTTCTCTATGAAGAACCTTCAGTTACAGTAGAAACAGTTGTTGTTGAAGAACCTTCCATAGTTTCAGCAGAGGAAGAGAAAGCTGAAGAGTCTTCTTCCATAGATGTCATCTATCAGGATACTTTGACATATAAAGGTCTTACAACTGATGTGACAGTCTCCGGCAATGAGGCGACATTAAGTCTTCCCGAAAATTTCGGACTGGAAGAGGTTCAGAAGTGTGCATCCGTCATTAATGAGGTATTCCCTGTGGAAGCTTCTCTTGTGACATATAGCCTTGTCGGCGACACTCTTGTGCTTACATATCCGGAGCAGACAGAGGAATTCCTGATTCTTGCTCTGAATACACTCAGAGAAGAGGCAATGGCTGTTATCGACTCAATCTATGAAGAAGTTGTCGAGGCGGCGGAGGAAGTCAGCGGGGAAGTTGTATCTGCTTCTGAAGAAGAGAAGACAGAGACTGCAGCTACTGAAGAAAACAAAGATGGTTTCTTCCTGTCATTCACTTATTCGTACGGCGGCTACACGACAGATATTACAGTCTCCCCGACAGAAGCTACTCTTACAGTTCCCGAAGGCATGGGCTATGAATGGATTACTGCAGTCAGCGAGTATGTTGTTTCTTCATTCCCTGCGGAAGCGGCTCTCATTGCTTACGGCTTCGACGGCAACAAGGTTGTTCTGACATATCCCGAGCAGACTGAAGAATATATTATTGCAATACTTCCTTATGTGGAGGAAAAGGTCATTGATTACTTCGGTATCTTTGGACTGGAATCTGAAGCAGAAGTCGAAAAGGCAATAGAGGAAGAATCCGTGTCGGTTTCCATGATAACCGAGCCTGTTAAGGAGTCTGAGGAAGCTGTCGCTTTAGTCATTGTTGCTGAAGAGGAAGGCAAGACTGAAGAAGCTGTATACAGTGATACACTTGCTTATAACGGACTCTCGACAAAGCTTGAAGTCTACACGACTCATGCTTCTCTCACGATTCCTGCCGGTGTTACAGCTGAAGACATCCTAAGAGTTGTAGAGATGATCAATTCTTCCTACAGAAACGAGGCTTCTCTCGTCACATATTCCATTTCTTGTGATACTGTTGTTCTCACATATCCCGAGCAGACTGAAGAATTCCTGCTTCTTGCTTTAGATGTCCTCAGAAATCAGGCCATGGCATATATCGACAGCCTTGCTCAGAAGACAGCTGTTGAAGCAGTTCCTGAAGCTGCGAGCGTCACTGAAACAGCAGCATCTTCTGAAAAAGAGAAAGTCACAGAAGCAGCAACAGCTCCTGAAACAGAGAAAGTCACAGAAACAGCATCAGCTCCTGAAAAAGAGAAAACAACAGAAGCAGCGACAGTTCCTGAAAAAGAGAAAGTAACAGAGACAGTCGTATCTGCTGAAGAGGGTAAGAAAACAGAACAGGATGCTGTTCCTTCTTTTGAAGTTTCTCCTGTTTCTGTACCTGTTGTCAGCAACAGGGCAGAGAAGGCTCTCAGGTTCTCCGTTGCTGCTGTTGCAGTACCGAAGTTCAACCTCAACGGCGGATGGGCTAATCCGTTCGTCGCAGGATTCGGTTTGAGAGCTGAAATGGGTATCGGTTCGTTTGCATTCGGCTTAAAGGGTCAGTACGACCTCAGCTCCTATATACTTGCAGAGGTTTACGGAAGGTGGAATTTCATCTGTGGTGAGAAGGTCGATTTCTATGCTCTCGCAGGTCTCGGCGTGGCATTCGGTGTCGGAGCCAACAGTTCAGTCATTTCATTTGTTTCTGAAGTTGGAGCCGGTGCAGAATGGAAGGCTTTCAGCCATGTCGCATTCTTCGGTGAAGTAACGGGACAGTGGTCCGTATCGAAACCGGGATTTGAAATCGGCGCAACAGTCGGTGTCAAGGCGAATTTCTGATTTGCATTTTATTGTTCAATATCGAAAGGGCTGCAGGTGACTGCGGCCTTTTGTGTCTCTCTCCGGTTAATTGAATATTTGAGCGTGTAAGTCTATTATGTTATAACATTATTTCCAGGGGATTTAATTTTCAATGAATAACGGAAAATACGTTAGAAGTGCACTTTTTGCTCTGTTATGTATAATGCTTCTGTTCTCTGTTTCCTGCAGAAAGAATACAGAGAATTCATCCGGCGGGAGTGAGGAGGCACTCACTTCTTCCTCTCCTGTCGAGACGACCGCCTCTCTGCCGGAGAAGACGGACGTTGTTGCCGACAGCGACGAGATTTTCTCTCCCTCTCCTGTAGTCTCCGTAGATATGGAAAAGGAGACTGAAGAGGAAGACGAGATAACTATTGTCGTGCCTCAGGAAGAAACCGCTAAGGAAGAGAGGACACAGGTCGCTAAGATTGAAACTCCTGTTCCGGAGGAAGCATCCCTCTCTGAAGAGGAGCACACAGAGGACTCTGACGGCATTTTCTATGAGGGATTCTATTCATATAACGGATATGAATCATACGTTACTGTTACAGGTACCCGGGCAACACTCACATTCGATCCCGATATCATAGAAAGGGAAGATATCGACGCTGTTGCAGCCTTGATTTCTTCTGTTTATCCCTCCCAGGCGACGCTCATCACATATTCCGTTTCTGATGATACAGTCACGCTGAACTATCCGGAGCAGAGTGAGGAATACCTTTTATCTGTACTGGCCTTCGTTTCTCTCAAGGCAGAGGAGATTCTCGATATGTATCCTCTGACCGGGGTGGATTCTGTTGAGGAGATTACTGTGGAGGAAACGCCTTCTGAAGAGCATGAAGCAGAACAGTCCGCTCCCGTGTACTCTGAAACACTCGGTTACATGGGATACCTTACGACGATTACTGTCTATGACAGCCACGCGGAACTGACCATTCCCTCGTCTATTACCTATGATGATATTCTTTTCGTCGTTTCAATCTGCAACAAAGAGTATAGCGAGGCATCCTATGTCACTTACGAAGTAGATGACGGCGTTCTTTACCTATATTATCCTGCGCAGAGCGAGTCTTTCCTCATTGCGGCTGTCAAGGCCCTCGCAGAAAAGGCTGTCGCAGTCATCGACTCTCTGTTTGCTGAAGTCAGGACTGAAAGCACTGCTGAAATCGAAGAAGTTCAAGTCTCTGAAATTACTTCTCCCGTAACGGTGTCAGACGATGAAACTCCGCTCAAGGAGGAGAAAAA
>CAZKIT010000007.1:0-8918 GCA_964552905.1 uncultured Spirochaetaceae bacterium | reverse complement strand
TACGGGAAAAGGGGAGAATATCAGGAGATTCTCCGTATCTGCTGTATTCAGACCGAAGCTGTCGTTCAAGGAAGGCTGGCCGAGTCCGTTCGTAGCCGGTTTCGGTGTAAGAACAGAAGTCGGCCTCTCATCCTCCTTCTCCATGGGTATCGGGGCGGAGTATGATCTCAGCGCATATATGATTGCTTCTCTCTACGCTCGCTGGATTTTCGCCCGCTATGGAAAGTGTGACTTCTATCTCAAGGTCGGTGGCGGCGCTGCATTCGGTATAGCACCGAACGCAGGTCAGGCGGCATTCTTCGCTGAGCTGACAATCGGAGCTCAATACAGAATCAATGACTCGTTCTCGCTTTTCGGAGAAGTCACCGGAGAATGGTCGAAGATTACAGGGCCTGCCGTTTCATGTGCCTTCGGAGCCGCATACAGATTCTGATCCTCTTCCATGAACGGGATTTATCATACATTACGGCATTTATTGTCGAAGCTGTGCACTATTTTCCGTTTATGAAATTGAATTATGTTCTTTCAATGCTTATTATTTTATAGGAAAATCATTAACAGGAAATGAAAATGAAAAAGAGTATACTTCTTATCGTAATCATATGTTCTCTCCTTCTTGTAGCATCATCATGCAAAAAGAAGTCGTCCGGCGGTGAAAACCAGGGCATTGTCCAGTCTCTCATATCTGCAGAGAACACATCGAATCTTGAACCTATTGTCGTTGTTCCGGCTCCTCAATCCAGCGAAAAGAGGGCAGAGGACAGGGAAACTGTATCTGACGAAAGTGCGGAGACAGCTGTAAAGACAGAAGAAGTCGTGACAGTCGAAAACGTTGAAGAACCTCAGAGCGTCAAAGAAGAAGCTGAGGTCAAACCGGAGAGCATCATAATGGAAGTTATTCCGGCCGAGGAAACTCCAGTTGAAGAGGAGAGAGCCGAAGTCGTGACTCCACTCGCCGTAGAGAGTGTCACGTCAGATGAAACAGCAGATGTCGTTCTTCCCTCCGCTGAAGAGATTTCAGCTCCGGTAGAGGCTGAAAAGGCAGAAGAGAGTAAGCCCTATTCTTCATTCACATATTCCTATAACGGCTACTCCTCTGATATCGTGATTGATGCTACAAAGACGACTCTGACGATTCCAGAAGGTGTCTCATATGATGATATAAAGGCTGTCGCGGAAATGGCTCTAGAGGCTTATCCCGCTGAGGCTTCGCTTGTTACCTATTCGATATCAGGCAACACTGTCACTCTTTTCTATCCCGAGCAGAGCTGGGACTATCTTTATTCGATTCTTCCCGTTGTCGAGAAGGAAGCGAAGTATGTCCTTGATCTCTATCCTCTCACGCTCAGCGGAGAGAAGACGGAGGACGAGGCATCTTCCACTTCCGTCGTAGAGGAAAACGCCGGGGATGCATTTGCATCAGAAAGCGAAGCGGAGAGGGAAGTCGTTTCTGCTGCTCCTGTTACAGAAAAGGCATCTCTTGTTTCATCCTGGTCAATTGCGGCGTACGCAGAGCCGAAGTTCAACCTTACCGGAGGATGGGCTTCACCCTTCGTTGCCGGATTCGGTTTAAGAGGAGAGGCTCACTTCAATGACAGCTGGGCTCTCGGATTCAAGGCCCAGTACGACCTCAGCGCATATATTGAGGTCGCCGCATATGCAAAGTGGAGATTCGCTGAAGCAGGAAACTTCAGCTTCTATGCGCTCGGCGGACTCGGAATGACGATCGGTGTCGCGCCGAACAAGGGGCAGACATCATTCCTTCTTGTTGCTGCCGTCGGAGCCGAATACAGTATCAGCGACAGTTTCTCGGTTTTCGGAGAGCTTACGGCTGACTGGTCAGTCTACAAGCCGGGCTTCGAACTCGGTGCCTCTCTCGGAGTCAGGTATACATTTTAAGGAAGCAGTGAGTGGAAAACGCATCTAACAGAAAGGGAAAATCTTCAAAGGCAAAGAAAGTGAACAAAGCCGGTAATGCCGTTCAGGGGAAAGGCAAGGCAAAAAAGAAGGGCAGGGCGAAAGCCCAGGCCATTTCCGGCTTCTCGACTCTCAGCCAGGTCAGCGGAGCTCCTCTGGCTCGTTCTTATCATTCATCCATTCCCCTTGTTCCCCAGAAGTCCGTCATCGAACCGCTCGGAGTCTGCTCGATCTGCGGCGAGAAGATACAGTCAATTGCGGAATGCTTCTCGCTCGAAACGGGGTATGCACATTTCGACTGTGTACTTGACAGGATAAAAAGCAGCGAGCATCTCTCCGAGGACGAATGCATCAGCTATGTCGGATCGGGTGCTTTCGCAGTCTGCAGAAAAGGCGAGGACGGAAAGTATACAATTGAAAAGAGAATAGAGGTCGAGAACAAGGACAAGTATAATCAGTTCAAGACATATGTGGAGAGTCTCAAACAGTGAAAAGGGCAGTCTTCCCGGGGTCCTTCGATCCACTTACGAACGGTCATGTCGATATAATCCGGAGGGCAGCAGGAATCTTCGATGAGGTGACTGTCCTTGTCGCCTGCAATGTCAGTAAGACATGCCTCTTCACTCCCTCCGAGCGAGTGGGGATGATTGAACTCGTCTTCTCGGATACTCCGTCCGTCAGAGTCGACAGCTGGGACGGTCTCACCGTCGAGTATGCGGCAAAGCACTCAATAGAATTCATAATTCGCGGCTTGAGGGATTCGAGGGACTTCGAGTACGAACACGAGATGGAAATCAACAACCGTTTTCTCTCTCCCTCGATAGAGACTGTCTATCTTTCCTCGGGCGTGGACAAGACATATGTCAGGTCAACATCTGTTCGTGAATTCGTCAGATTCGGTGCTGATTTCAGTTCTCTCGTCCCCGAGGTTGTATATTCGGAAATAATGAAAAAGATGTCCTCAAAGTAAGTTGTTACATCTGAAAAAGTTAGTGAAAACCTGGTTAAAAACTTCGTTTTTCTTCAAAAAGTCTATTGACTAAAGGCCCCATTTACTTTTAAATAGTCGTGTTGTTTGGAGAGGTTCCCGAGCGGTCAAAGGGGGCAGACTGTAAATCTGTTGGCTAAGCCTTCGAAGGTCCGAATCCTTCTCTCTCCACTGTCTGACCTTCCTCATCGAAGGTCATTTTTTTTGAGGTTTGAATGTTTTATAAAGAGGGATTGAATTTCACATGCCAGCGCTGTCTGTACTGCTGTTCTGTGGAACCGGGTTATGTTTTCCTTTCCGAAAAGGATATAGACAATCTTGCATTCCATTTTTCCCTCGACAGGGAGACATTCATTCATCAGTACTGCCGTCTCGTCGATTACGGCACACATTATCTGGTGTCACTTACAGAGAAAAAGAACTATGACTGCGAGTTCCTCTCTCCCGATGGGTGTACAGTCTATGAGGCCCGTCCAGTGCAGTGCCGCACATATCCCTTCTGGAGAAGCATCGTGGAAAGCGAAGAGAAGTGGAACGAAGAGGGTAACTACTGCCGCGGAATCAACAGGGGACGCAAGATCGAGAAGAAGGAAATCGAAGCCGCGCTGAAAAAGGGTGATGAGAATCCTCCATACCTCATATTCAAGAAGAAAGGAATGAAATAAGGAAGATTTTCTTTCCATCCGTACGGTTTCTGTATATATTTATAATGGAGTTCGTTGTTGCCTAGGTTTTCAGATAATACCATTGAACAGATCAGACGGCGTCTGAGCATATCAGATGTGATGGAGAACTATGCCCCTGTAGAGCTCAAAGGGGGCTCGAAGTGGGTGAAATGTCCTTTTCACGGCGGCGGCAACGAGAGAACGGCTTCATGCAAGATAGATGACGAGAGGGGGACATTCTACTGTTTCGGCTGTCATGAAAGCGGTGATATCTTCTCGCTTGTAATGAAGAAGGAGGGACTCGATTTCTCCTCGGCTGTCGAACTTCTTGCAAAGAAGGCGGGCGTCGAACTCGAGACGGCTTCCTCATCCGACCCTGGGGCGAAGAAGAGAAGGGACGAGAAGGAGGCGATGTATGACCTCTATTCGAGGATGCAGAATGCTTTCCATTATCTTCTTCTCAAGAGCAGCGAGGCTGAAGGCGCGAGGGAGTATCTGAGAAAGAGAGCGGTCTCAGACGAGATGACTGAAAACTTCCAGCTGGGATATGCGCCCTCCTCTCCGCAGTGGCTCTATTCATTTCTGAAAGGAAAGAACTACTCGGATGAGTTTCTCTCTTCTTCCGGGTTTTTCTCCCAGAGAAACCGCACCTGGCCTCTTTTTGCAAACAGACTCATGTTCCCCATCCGTGACAGGCAGGGACGCACCATAGCTTTCTCGGGCCGTGACCTCTCCTTTTCGGATCGTGCACCGAAGTACATAAACTCACCCGAGACCGTCATATACCAGAAGAAGGAGAATTTCTTCGGCCTCTACGAAGCGAAGAAGACCATATCCGACAAGATATACGACCCGATTCTCTGTGAAGGCAACTTCGATGTCATGGCAATGCATCAGGCTGGATATACATCCGCAGTTGCATCGCTGGGAACCTCGTTCACGGTCGAACAGTGCAGGAACATGAAGAAGTGGTATCCTCATATATCGTGCTTCCACATGCTCTTCGACAGCGACCAGGCCGGACAGAATTCAACCGTCCGTGCAATCCAGATTCTTAATCAGAACGGACTTGAACAGAAGGTTCACAATCTCACATCGGCAAAGGATGCCTCCGAGCTTCTCGAAAAAAGAGGCAGCGAAGGGGTGAAAGAGGAGTTCGAGAGTTATCTGACGGGGTTTGACTACCTTGTACAAAACAGCTTAAGTCATTATGATATAAAGAATGCGAGAGGAAAATCCGACTTTGTAAGAAGCCTCGGAGAATATCTCAATGCCTGCCAGAGTGAGATTGAACGTGACAGCTACATACTTTCGCTGTCATCTCTGCTCGGTCTGGACGAGGAATCTATAAGGGAGGACCTGAAGAAAATCACTCTCCCTCCTGCACGTCAGGAGAAGGGGAAGGAAGAGGAGAAGAAGCTCATCAAGGCAACAGAGCTTGCCAACGGCAGATCCATTGACCTGTATGCAATGCTCTACCTGTGCAACCACAGGAACCTTTTCAGCCAGTACCGCGGCCGTATAAGCTTCGGTGATCTGGAGGATGTTGATGCGCAGAAACTTTATGTGGCATTGGAGAATGCCCTTAGAGACGATGTTCAGTCAGACTCGAACTTTCTCACATATGTGACCGATGAAGATCTGAGAGATTATGTGTCTTCGTCTTACGCCCTGAAGGAATTCACGGACGACAGAAGCGAAGCTATGGAAGAAGTTGTTAACAAGATATCTCTGAGGTCATATGAGAGGAAAAGAGCGATTCTGGACAGACAGATCTATGATATCGGATCGGATGATGTCGATTATCTGAACGATGTCATGGAAAAGAAAATCGCTTACGATAAGAAGATAGCGGAACTGAAGAACAAACTTAAGCTTTCCGCATCAAGGAGCAGTACACAATAAATGGCAGAAGAAATTCTTTCCAGTGAATTATTTCTTTCTCTTGAAAAGCTTGAAAACGAAAAGGGTTGCATCACTCTTGTCGATATCTTCACGGCAAGGAAGAACTACGGCAAGCAGTTCAGCAACGAGGAGATCATCGAAGCTGTAAAGATGAAGAACCTCAACTACACCGAGAGCGAGGATGAGGGTGATGATTATGAGAATGAGCCCACCGAAGCCGATCTCAGTGAAAAGGAGAACGAGGACGACATCCCCCTGAGTGAGGACTTCGATGAATTCGACGATGTCGACCCGACTGTCGCCGAGCTCAACGAAATCGAGAATGAAGTTGCGGAAGACTCGTGCTCATCCGAAAACAAGAACGGGAAGAAGGATGACGAGGACGAGGAGGACGACGAGGACGAGGAAGAGGAAGAGGGCGAAGAGGAATTCCCCGAAGAGAGCATGAACGAGTGGAAGGGGACGGATGAGGATGCCGAAACCAGCGAACGTTTCATTGACATCTCCTCCTTCAGTGACAATCAGAGCGAACACCGTTCCTCCCATCAGACTGCTGCCAAGTACGATACAAGCCAGGACGACCCCATCAGACTCTATCTCAAGGAAATCGGTAACGAGAAGCTTCTCACCGGCGAGCAGGAAGTCGAACTGGCAAAGCAGATGGAGAAAGGCGCGAAGATCGTCAACTCCGTCATAAGGGAGAGCGGAATCCTGATCTCGTTCTTCACTTCCGTCATCAAGCAGATAAACACGAAGATAGACGAAGAGAGCGAGGATGCGCTTTCTCCCGAGGACATCAAGGAGTTCCTGTCGGTTCAGAAGAGATACAACCTCAACTACAAGGATGCGCTGGGTAAGGAATTCGCACGTCAGATTGCAGATTACAACGAGGAGAAGCAGAAAGTGCTTCTGGCAGGTGATGACGGCGAGAGCTACAAGGCCATCCTCAGAAAGAGAGAGGATCTATTGGACAGGCTCGGCGGTCATCCGAACGAGAAGTCTCCCATCTATGAAGGAAAGAAGAGATCCGACTTCGAAACCAGGGAGGAATGGATCGAGTTCTGCCGTGAAGCGTCACGCCGCTATGCAATCAAGGAGAACAGACAGATCCAGGCCGATATAAAGAGGGAAGAGGAGGAAAGAAACTCCTCCATCCAGATGATGGCCCAGGAGAAGGACGAGAAGTTCAGACAGGAGCACCAGGACATGAAGAGCCAGGAGCTCGAGTCCGCAATCCTGAAACTCCACAACGAAATCAAGAAGGAGAACGTTACTATATCGCAGAGCCTTGCGAAGAAGTTCAAGGATGCGGAGAAGGAGATAGAGAGCCTCGAGGCAAACAAGTATATCCCGGTAACAGACTGGGTAGGCTCGATCGAGCTTCAGCAGGAGGAGATCGACGCTCTCACGAAGATGTTCATCGATGCGAAGAACACAATCATCGAATGCACCGCTAAGAAGAAGGAAATCGAGGCAAGGCTCAAGATCAGTTCGACACGTGAGCAGAGACAGCTCGGGCGTGATCTTGCAACGAGAAGCAAGGCCCAGGCCATAGAGGCCTCTCTCGGTCTCTCCTCGGAAGAGATAAAGGAACTCATAAAGGAGCTACAGCTTACCGAAAAGGAACTGAGACAGATCGAGAACGACTTCGAGTGCTCGACGGATACTGTTCTCGAGAATGTCAGAAACATCCAGTACGGTCAGACTATACTCAAGATTGCAAAGGACAGGCTCATCAAGGCCAACCTCAGACTTGTCGTCTCGATAGCCAAGAAATATACGAACAGGGGACTTCAGTTCTTCGACCTCGTGCAGGAAGGAAACATCGGTCTCATCAAGGCTGTAGAGAAGTTCGAGTATGCCAAGGGCTTCAAGTTCTCGACATATGCGACATGGTGGATAAGACAGGCAATCACGCGTTCTATTTCCGACCAGGCAAGGACGATACGTGTTCCTGTCCATATGATCGAACAGATCAACAAGGTCGTCAGGGTTTCACGTACGCTGATGCAGAATCTCGGAAGGGAACCGACCGACAAGGAGATCGCAGATGTCCTCGAGTGGCCTGAAAGCAAGGTCAAGACGGTAAAGAGCGTTGCCCGCGAGCCTATCAGCCTTGAAACTCCTGTCGGAGAAGAGGAGGACAGCGTACTGAGCGACTTCATCGAAGACAAGGATGCGGAGAATCCTGCAAACCAGACAGCATACAAACTGCTGCAGGACAAGATAAGAGAGCTTCTTTCGACGCTGCCCGAGAGGGAACAGGAAGTACTGAGGATGCGTTTCGGCCTCGATGACGGTTATGCACTGACACTCGAGGAGGTCGGCCTCTATTTCGATGTCACCAGAGAAAGAATCAGGCAGATAGAGGCCAAGGCTCTCAGGCGTCTGAGACATCCCAAGAGAAGCAGACAATTGAGAGATTGGAGCTGAGAAAGAAGTAGAACATATTTCCAAAATCCTATATGATAGGTTTTTGTTGGAGAAGGTAGATAAAATGGCAGAGAACAAGAAGCTTGAATGTTTAATCAGACTTCAGAGCGTTATCACTGAAAAATTGAATCTCGAGAATCAGAGAGAGATGATTCCCCAGGCTCTGAGAGAGGATGAGAGCGAACTTGAGAAGGCATCTTCGATCCTTTCCGGATACGAGGAGGACCTGAGACAGGCAGAGAGCGAGGAAAAGAGTCTCGCAATACAGTATACAGATGCCGATCATCAGAAGTCGGAGTACGAAGGCATGGTCGAGACGCTTTCGACGCAGCGTGAATACGAGGCCATGACGAAGCAGATCAACGAAGCCGAGGCACGTGCCAAGTCTCTTCTTACAGCAAGAAAGGCGAAGGAAGATCAGATCAAGGAACTCCAGAGCAGGATTGCCGAACAGAGCGGCGTCGTCAAGGCGCTTGAAGATAAGGTCGGCGAGAAGAAGACAGTTGTTGATGCCGAGGTTGCAGAGATTGACACCAAGATAGCTGGTCTTGACAGCGAGATTGACGATGTCAAGGGCGGTGTAATCGACGAGGATTTCTTCCAGAAGTTCTACAACATCGCAAAGAAGAAGAACGGCGAAGGTCTTGTTCCAGTCAAGGGACAGGTGTGCATGGGCTGCAACACAGTTCTCCCGATGCAGTTCGTTATCGATCTCAGACTCGGCCAGCTCAAGGACGAGGTCGGAACATGTCCGTACTGCTCAAGACTCATCTACTTCGATGACACACTTCCTCCTGAAGAGGAGAAGAACTACATCTTCGATGATATCGAGATGATCAAGTCGATTTCAAAGGGCGGTGAAAGCTCTTCTGATGAAAACGGCGATGATGACAGCGATATCCTCGTTGCAGAAGACTCCGACGAGGAGTTCTGATCCGTCTTTTTCCAGGCTTCTGAAGTAATCGCTTGAAATACAGAGGAAAGTCCGGGCTCCATAGAACACAGTGCCG
>CAZKIT010000006.1:0-28575 GCA_964552905.1 uncultured Spirochaetaceae bacterium | reverse complement strand
TTACGACAAAGGCAAACAAGGTTGCCCTGGTCGGCCCCATCGACGGCGGAGATGCGGCACGCTACAACAGAGGCTTCGTACTCGGCGTACAGGCATCGAACCCGAACTGCAAGATTCAGGTCACACATATCGGCAACTTCAACGACACGGTCAAATCGGGTGAAGCTGCACAGGCATTCATCCAGGGCGGCGCAGACGTTCTCACAGGTTCTTCACAGCAGGCACTCGGAGCTCTCAGGGCAGTTGCCGACTATCCGAACGAGGACATCTGGTGGGTCGGACAGGACACAGCCCAGATTGACCTTGCCGAAGGTTACAAATGCATCGCGGCATCCGCATACAACTACAAGGCTGTAGTCGTCGGACTTGTGGAGAAGTTCGAAGAGGGCATCCTCGGCGGCGAATGTCTCCCGATGAACTTCAACAACGGCGGTTTCATCTGGCAGTGGAACGAAGCAAAGTGTGCTGACAAGATCACTCCCGAAATCAGGGAAGCTGTAGAAAACCAGATCAAGGCATTCCAGGCAACACCAAATCTGCTTGCAGACTGGGCTGAAGTCGACTACTCGACACTCTGATTCACACACACTCAACCGTATGCCGGCCGAATCGGGCCGGCTCTTTGGATAATGATGACTGACGAAATACTAGAACTCAGACTGGAACACATCACGAAGAGATTCCCCGGTGTTCTCGCTTCCGATGACATCTCCCTGACTGTCGGCGCACATGAAATACTTGCGCTAGTCGGAGAGAACGGAGCGGGAAAGACGACTCTGATGAACATCGTGATGGGACTTTATCAGGCGGATGAAGGAAAGATGTTCATCAACGGGAAGGAAGTGAACTTCCGCTCCCCCAACGACGCATTCGCCTGCGGAATCGGAATGGTACACCAGCAGTACATGCTTGTGCCGAACATGACGGTACTCGAGAACATCGCCCTCGGGATGAAGGAACACTGGCACTTCACCGTGAACCTGAAAGCCGTAAGGAAGAGAATAGAGGAAGTAAGCACTCACTACGGCCTCATAGTGGATCCGGACGCATTCATCTGGCAGCTCTCGGTCGGAGAGCAGCAGAGAGTCGAACTCGTGAAGACTCTCTGTCTCGGAGCAAGGTTTCTCATCCTCGACGAACCGACATCTGCGCTCACGCCGCAGGAAACTGACGAACTCATAGTTCTTCTGAAGAAAATGAGCTCGGAACTCTCGATAATCTTCATCAGTCACAAGCTCAACGAGGTAAAGGCCCTGAGTGACAAGGTATCAATACTGAGGCACGGGAAGATTGTCTTCAACGGGGAGACGAAGAACTTCACTTCCAGGGAGATAGCCGCACTCATGACAGGACACGAGGTTGAAGAGGCACAGAACCTCTCATCTCCGTCCGAGGGACAGGATGCTCTCGTCATAAAGGATCTCCGGGTCAAATCCGACAGAGGCTTCAATGCGCTAGACGGCTTCGACCTTACCGTAAAGGAAGGAGAAATAGTCGGACTTGCGGGAGTGTCGGGAAACGGACAGAGGGAGCTTGCGGAAGCAATCAACGGCCTGAGACGGATCGAAGGCGGTTCGATAATGTTCTACGGAGAGGAAATCAGCAATCTTTCCCCGAGAGAAGTGATAAAGAAAGGCATGGGCTATATCCCCGAGGAGAGAAACACCGAGGGAATCGTACCGGCAATGTCCGTCAAGGAGAACATCATCCTCAAGGACAGTGACGACAAGTTCTCGCGCCACCACTTTCTCTCTCTGAAGCAGATTGACGACACTGCCTCCTACCTCAGAACAGAGTTCGATATAAGGTGCCCGGGCATAAACACGGCGGCGGGATCGCTCTCCGGCGGTAACATACAGAAGGTAATCCTTGCGCGTGAAATAGACAGAGGGCCGAAGTTCCTCGTCTGCGTCTACCCTATCCGCGGACTCGACATGGGAGCGGCGGAGTTCATCCACAGGGAACTTCTGAAGCTCAGGGCAAAGGGAGTGGGCATCCTCCTCATCAGCGAGGAACTCGATGAAATCATGAAACTCAGCGACCGTATTGCTGTAATCTTCAAGGGAAGGAACCAGAAGGTTCTCATGCGGGACGAAACAGATACTGCCAGGCTCGGTATCTTGATGGCGGGGGTCGGCGATGAAGAATAATGCCTATAAAATCTGGTACAGGGTCTCTGTCATAGCAGCTGCGGTCATCATAGCAATCGCCGTCGGAGCGCTGATCATCATTGCAACCGGCGAAAGCGTCATGAAGACCTACAGCATAATAATCTCGATGCCGTTCTCGAACTTCAGATCCTTCTGCGAGATTCTCGTCAGAATGATTCCTCTCATGATAATCGCTCTGGGTATCTGCGTATCATCGCGTAGCGGTATAAACAACATCGGTGCCGAAGGGCAGATGGCGATGGGCGTTGTTGCGGCTACGGCCGTGGCGCTTCCGATGGCGGGAATGCCGAGACTTGTCGCAATCCCGCTCTGTATCCTCGCAGGTGCGGTAGCAGGCGGTATCTACGGCTTCATTCCGGGATTCCTGAAGGCGAAGTTCGAAGTCAGCGAGCTCCTGAGCACCGTCATGCTCAACTATGCCGCAACCCAGTTCTACGCATTCATGATCCGTGTTCCTCTCCTCGACCCTAACGAGAAGACGGGCACACCGATGAGTGCACGTCTTCCCGATTCGACGAAGCTCACGAAGCTCTTCAAGGGAGCTGCAGTACACCAGGGTCTCATAATCGCCCTGATTCTTGCCGTCATCATCTACATACTTCTCTTCAAGACAAGCTTCGGCTACAAAATGAGAGCCGCAGGTGCCTCGAAGAGGGCCGCACGCTACGGAGGCATAAACGTAGGGCTCTACCTTGTAATATCGATGGTGATCTCGGGTTCATGCGCGGGCATTGCCGGAGCGGCAGAGCTCATGGGCAACCAGGGACGCGCAATGGAGGGAATAACAGGCGGTTACGGGTTCTCCGGCATCGTCGTCGCTCTCTTCGGATGTCTCCATCCGTTCGGAATCATTCCGGCTGCATTCTTCTTCGGCATTCTACTCTACGCACAGGTCAACCTCCAGATTCTCACTGAGGTTCCGCCGAACTTCGTAAAGGCGCTCCAGGGACTTATCATCCTCATCATAGTCGCCGTGCAGATGATTCTCAGCAATCCGTACATGGAAGAGAGATTCAGAAGAAGATTCTTCTCCAGGAAGGAGGCCTGATAATGGATTTACTGATTAATACACTGACGCTCACAATCCGGTTTGCAGTAGCTCTGATGATTGCCTCCATGGGAGAGATGTTCAACCAGAAGGCAGGCATCTTCAACCTCGGATGCGAAGGCATCATGACGATGGGCGCATTCCTCGGAATGCTGATTCCGTACTCATACGGCGGTGCAGCTGCCGTTCCGTTCGGAATCAACCTTCTCGGTCTTGTTGCGGGAACCGTCGCGGGAGCCCTCATGGGTCTTATCTTCGGCATCATCGTAATCACGTTCCGTGCACCGCAGGGTATTGCAGGAATCGGCATGCAGATGTTCGGAGTCGGACTGGCAGGAACGTTCTTCCGTGCATACATCGGCGGCTCACAGTCGATTACAGGAATTACAGCCTACCCGATTCCGCTTCTCTCGAAAATCCCTGTTTTGGGAGACATCCTCTTCACTCATAACCCGATCATCTACTTCTGCTATGCACTCATTCCGGTAGCATGGTTCGTAATCTACAAAACACCGTGGGGTCTCAAGATCAGGGCATGCGGAACACATCCGAGAGCTGCAGACAGTCTGGGTATCAACGTAACGCTCGTCAGATACCAGTCGCTTGCACTCGGCGGTGCGATGGCCGGCTTTGCAGGAGCATTCCTGACTCTCTGCCAGGCGAAGATGTTCACAGCCGACATCATCAACGGACGCGGCTTCATAGCCGTCGCACTCGTCTACTTCGGACAGTGGCATCCCGTGAAGATTTTCCTCGGGTCCCTGCTCTTTACATTCGCACAGGTCTTCCAGACCCAGGTTCAGATCTTCATACCCTCATTCCAGTACTATGAATTCCTTACCATGCTGCCATATGTCCTCGTAATCGTGGTTCTTGCATTCAACAGGAACTCAAACAGACTAGGACCGACGGCTCTCGGCAAGCCGTTCAACAGAGAAATGCGAGTCTGAGACGAAGAAAGACTTCCAGAATGCCACCTTCAGAAAACGGGTGGCATTCTTCATACTCTGTCTGCCGGTTTTCCGTACTCTTACATCAATCATCCTGTCTCCCGTATTATTCTCCCGATTCGTACATAATGCAAAGAAAAGGAAAATCTCAAAAGTTAGTTTTATCTAACTATTTTGTAAAAACCTCTTGCACCTCCGTCTGATATCCTCTATAGTTAGCTCAGACTAACTAGAAAGGCTTCGGGACTCTTTCCTCCTGTGTGTGTTTTCCTCTTACAGTCCTGCAGTAAAGACGGAGTCCCGGGCCTTGTCTGTCCGCCGGAGAGAGAAAGAGATGACACTGACCGAACTTGTTGTAATCCATTGCGCACCGACTGTAAAAGACGTCAAATGCTCATCTCTTGTCTGTCTTGCATCCCTCGAGTCCTTCGATGTGAAGGAACTCATATCACTGGAGAGGAAGGGACTGTCCTCTAGATTCCTCACAAACAGGAAAGGCTGTCCCCTTCTCTTTCTTTACAGGAGCAGAAGGCTTGAAGAGGTAATCGGGGGAGAAGCCTCACCGGTTCTCACTTCTCTCGGGTATGACACATCGTCAGTCGAAAGGTCCCTTGACAGACTTGAAGAGAGAATGATGGAAGACGACTTTCCCCATGAGATAGGAATCTTCCTGGGCTACCCTCTCGACGATGTGAAAAGCTTTGTCGAAAACAGAGGCGAAAACTTCATCCTTTCGGGAGTCTGGAAGGTATATCACAATCCGGAGAAGGCGAAGAGGACATTCAGGCTCTATTCGGAGTGTACGAAGTGTCTCATCTCCGAATACGAGAAGGAAAAGGAACTTTACAGGCTCTGCGTATGAGAGCCGGAAGAGATAACAATTATGAAGAAAGTGGCAGTAGTCTATTTTTCACAGACAGGCAACACCGAAGAGATGGCGTCTGTCATAAAGGAAAGCCTCGAGGGAAAGGCTGAGGTCTCCCTCATCCCGTGCGACCGGTTCGGAGAAGGTGATTGTGTTCAATACGATGCTTTCGCGTTCGGATGTCCGGCAATGGGAAACGAAGTACTCGAAGAGGATACCTTCGAGCCGATGTTCCAGTCTGTCGAGAATGCGCTCAGGGGAAAGGATGTCGTGCTTTTCGGTTCTTACGGCTGGGGGGACGGCGAATGGATGAGAACATGGAAGGAAAGATGCGAAAGAGACGGGATCAGATTGAAGTCAGAACCTGTGATATGTCTTGAAGCTCCCGACGACAATGTGAAGGAGGAAATGAAGGCACTCTCTGAAGCACTTATTGCTTAACTCCTTGACAGAGGGAATTTTATACAGAATGTGAGCGGAGGCGTATGTCTTCGCTTTCTCTTTACCACTCTATTGGTTTGAAACCGTTCCGGACGAGAAAGTCATTCGTCAGACGGAAGTGGTTATTGCCGAAAAATCCGCGGTAGGCGCTGAGCGGACTCGGGTGGACGCTTTCGAGAATGAGGTGAGACGGATTCGTTATCATACGCTTCTTGCCTCTTGCATTGCTTCCCCAGAGAAGAAAGACCTTCGGTGAGGAGTCTGCGTTCAGTGTCTCGATACAGCGGTCCGTGAATGTCTCCCAGCCTCTGCCGACATGCGAGAGCGCCTCGTGCTCCCTTACTGTGAGAGTCGTGTTCATCAGAAGAACTCCCTGCTCTGCCCAGCGCGTAAGGTCCGATGTGAAGGAGGAAGTGTCAAAGCCCTCGAGTTCGAGTTCCTTCTTTATGTTCTGGAGTGACGGAGGCATCTGTATGCTCTCTCTGACGGAAAAAGAGAGGCCCATGGCCTGTCCCTTCTCGTGGTAGGGATCCTGTCCGACAAGAACAACCCTGACAGATGAAAGCGGTGTCAGAGTGAAGGCATTGAAGATTTCGTTCATGGGAGGAAATACCGTACGTGTGGCATACTCACCCTTGAGAAACTGTCTGAGGGAAAGATAGTAATCTTTCTTCTGTTCCTCGTCGAACAAGGTCTGCCAGTCGTTGTTGATTCTTATCATCCGTCTCTCCAAAGATAGAGCCCCGTACAATGGGGCCTTTATCTTTTCTATTAATATGTGCGCGTCTTATGATAAGAATAAACGCCCCCGGACGAGCTGTAAAGAGTTCATTTCATCTTTTTTTCCGGCGAAAAAGATTCCTGCTGTCGCCTGTATGACGGTCCCGTGACTCCTTGCATCGAAAAGCCATTGGGTACGCGTCTTGCTGCCTTTCAGCCGGCTCTGTATCAGGAAAAAGTCACAGACAGAAATATGCCGGGGATATTTCATCACACATCATGCCCAAAAAGGATCTTATGACATATAATGGAAGCATGAAAACAAATGCCATGAGAATTCTCGACAGTCTCTCCATCGAATACACGACATGTGAATATGAGTGGGATGAAGACCATCTCGATGCCATACATATCGCAGAGGCGGCAGGAATCAGCACGGAAGTTGTCTTCAAGACGATAGTGATGCGTAACAGCGAGAAGAAGCTCTTCGTATTCTGTCTTCCGGCTGACTTCTCCGTTTCACTCAAGAAAGCACGTGCACTCACGTCAAGCAGGGAGATAGACCTGCTTCCGTTAAACGAGCTGCAGAAGAACACGGGATATATCCGGGGAGGATGCTCGCCACTCGGAATGACAAGAAAATATCCGACGTTCATAGAGGAGACGGCGCTGCTGGAAGATTACGTCTGCATCTCCGCGGGAGTCAGAGGCTGTTTCATAAAACTGAGGCCGGAGGACCTCATCCGTGCCTCCGAAGCCGAGGTATGCGACTTCACCTGAGGCCGAAGAAGTGACCGTGCTTAGTCTTGATTCTCTTCGATGCCCTGGCGAATCTGATCATACGGTCCTTGAGTTCCTCCGGTATGCTTTCCCCGTTCTGGACTCTTTCGACATATTCCTCCATCGTGTCACATGAGAGGGCGTAGAGTCTGTAGATGTTTCTCGCTCTCATTGACAGGCTTTCCATTATCGCCATCACCTTCGCAGGCTTACGGGAGAAATATTCGGAGAGGTTGTCATGGTTGATGACTTCGACAGTACAGTCCTCGAGTGCCACCGATGTGCCGTAACGCGGCATGCTTTCGAGAAATCCCAGCTCACCGAAGAATGTCGGAGCCTCATTGACGCTGAGCTCTACCTGATGAGGAGTGCCGTACGCTGCGTAGATACCGACACGGCCGTAAAGAAGATCGTACATCCAGAGCTCAAAGTCCCCTTCCCTGCTTATTATCTCACCTTTCCTGAATTTTCTGATTTCACCCATGGTCCGCTCCTCTTTTTTCATGATAAACGAAAAAACTACTGTTTAAAACAGGAAACGGATTGTCTTGCAGTCGACATAGTGGACGAAAGAGACTCAGGGCTCGTTTTCTTCCTTCAGCACAGGTTTCTTTCTGAACACTGCAAAGAGTCCGACGACATAGTTCACAAGTCCCACGACGAGGGCCGCGGCGAGCTTCATGATGACACCGCTGAGCTTGAGCCAGTCGACGAAGACCAGCATCCAGAGTGCGTTGATGAATCCTGTCGAGAGACGGCATGAGAAGAATGCGACAATCTCCCTTATGAGGACGGAGGCCTTCCACGCCCTGCTTCTGTAGACGAATATCTTATTGGTGAAGAAGGCGAAGACGACGGTGAGAACCCATGCTAGCAGCGTCGATACCATGTTCGGCATTTCGAGCGTGTAGTAGAAAAGCGAATAGAGCCCCGTTTCAAGTGCTGTTGCAAGGAGACCGTAGAAGCAGTATGTGAGGAATGTCCTGTGGCTGTGCATGAATTCTCTGACTTTCAAACGTCTCTCCCTGTTATCGTAATAACACTACCGCAGCATTATGACGGAAAAAGTAGATAAAAGAAAGGACAAAAACGCCGATAATCGGTGAATTTCCTTCATAAAAGAAAAATTACCGTCTCGACACGCTTCCCCCTTGTGATTATAATCATGCTGTTTCGGATAGTAGCGCAGAGGCTTAGCGTACTTGGTTCGGGACCAAGGGGTCGGCGGTTCGAATCCGCCCTGTCCGACTATTCAGTCTTTTTCCCATTCAAAAAAGGTTCGGTCACATATTTCCTGAAGAAGGAAATGACCGGACCCAGGGCAAAGGCGGTTATTATCGTTCCCACTCCCGGCATAACTCCAAAACACAATCCTATGACGACACACATGACATCGGTGAATATTCTTATCCACTTGAATGATATCTTCTTCTGGATGTCTGCAAGATGGAGTGCTATCCAGTCGTATGTCGATACTCCGAGGTCGGACGAGAAGATGAGAGCGGAGCCGAAACACACACAGATGAGGGCGACGAGAAGCAGCAGGAGCTTCAGCCATAAGGTTTCCGGTGTGACAAGAGAATTCACGAGACGCGACGAGTAGTCGATGATGTACCCCAGGAGGAACATGTTGAAGAACGTGCTTATCCCGATGTACGAGCGTGCGAATATGACCATGAGAACGAGAAAGACGGCGTTGATTATGACGAACGTCGTCCCGTAATCGAGAAATGACTGCGTCACAGTGCTGATTCCCGTCGTGAAGCACTGATACGGATCCGTTCCGAGGGTTGCTGAACGCAGCACTCCGGCGCCGAAGCCGAGAACAACCTGCCCAATGAGCGTCATCAGTGTACGCTTCAATAGATTTCTGTAGTCTTTCATAACTGAAATTATGTACCGGACCGGAGGTTTTTCAAGTCTCTTCCCACACATGGAGGAAAAAAACATAATAAAGACATGGACTACTTTCTCCTTACCAGTGATGCAGCACATGAAGCCGAAGCCCTCGTACACACCTTAAGGGAGAGCGGGAGCGTATCATTTCCCCCGTCCGGGGAATATCCTCTCTCGCTTCTGAAGGAAGGAAACATGCTGGGTGTCCTTATCGCCAGAACGAAGGACGGGGAAAGAAAGGTGCTCTACGGCTACTCGGGAGCACTCAGCGGCGTCTACAATATTCCGGGCTGGGTCCATACGTGCTTTTCAGAAAAGGATTATGAGGAATACATGGGTCTCTACGACCGCAGGATTCATGAGCTCACAAAGATGATTGACAGCGGGCATGATGAACTTATCGAAGAAAGAAGAAAACTCAGTGAGAAGGCACAGCTCGAGTATGAGAAGATATTCCGACTCTACACCTGGCGCGGAGACAGGATAAAGGGTCTTCCGCCCCACTCTCCGACAGGAACGGGGGAATGCGCCGGCCTCAAGCTCATCAACACGGCTCTGAAGAAAGGCTGGGAGATCAGGGGGCTTGCAGAGTTCAGATACTCCCCCTCTTCAGAGAGTCTCATATTCTGTCCGCCCTGCACAGAACGCTGCGGCCTGCTGCTTCCCGAGATGCTCGGACTGGAATACATCTACCTTGATGAAACCATAGCAGTCGTGAACAAGCGTCCCGATTTTCTGAGTGTGCCGGGACGCGGAGAGGAGAAGAGGGACAGCGTCTCATACCGCTTCCACGAGCTCTTCCCATCCTCCCCCGAAATTGCACATGTTCACCGTCTCGACATGGACACATCCGGCATTCTGGTACTCGCGTTCACACCTCAAGCGAAGAAGAATCTCTCGCTGCAGTTCGAAAACAGGGAAGTTGAAAAGACATACATCGCTCTTCTTGAAGGTGTAATAAAGGAAAGAGAAGGAGACATAAGCCTTCCGCTGCGTCTCGATGTCGATCACCGTCCGATGCAGATAGTGGATTTCGAGCTCGGAAAGAGCGCTCTCACGCACTGGGAGAGACTCTCGGTGGAAAGACACGAGGGAAAGCTGTGCACCAGAGTGAGATTCTTTCCGCATACGGGACGCACTCATCAGCTGAGAGTCCATGCAGCATCGGGTCTGGGACACCCGATTCTCGGCGACAACCTCTACGGCCGGAGAAGTGAAGGCGAGAGGCTCTGTCTCCACGCCGAATCAATCACATTCACACATCCCGGAACGGGAAAGAGAATCAGTTTTCACTCTGATCCTGAGTTCTGACAAGCCGCTCCACAAGACTTTCAAGACGTTCTATCTCCTTCCCGATTTCTTCTATCTGGCTGTCGATTCTGTCCTTCTCCTCCTCGAGTATGCGTATTTTGTTCCGCTCCTCCTCGATGAGAGCCTTGTAATCATCAGCCTTGGCTTCCTTCTGGAGCTGCTCTCTCCTCTTCTGGAGGCGTGCATACTCGTTCTGGTTCTCAAGTATCACCTGAAGGCAGTCAAGAACCTCCGTAGGGGTGTTCTCCCCTATCCATGAGCCTCCGCGGTCATAGAGGTAGTTACCGTAGTTTATGATGCATTCGTCGAATCCGGTCTGTTTCTCCGCAAGTGTGCTTCCGTCTTCGTCGAGTCCACCCTTCTCGAGGGCCTTTCTTCTCTGGAAATTCTGAGTAAGATATTCCTCGAGAGCCTGTGCCTCTGCCTGTACACCGCTTCTCTCCTCACGCACGGATCTGAGCTCGGATATCAGATTCTGGGCCTTCTCCCCCGATATCATAATGGCGGTGGCGTCATTGTCGGCGAATGACGAATAATCGAGATAGCGCGTGGTGTCGCTCCTCTTCATGCGGCTCAGCGCAGAAGTTGAACGGAAGCGCGACCAGAAGGACTTCGACTGGCTTTTCTCACTGAGGCTCTTCTCCTCGTCCGCATCGGCGTAGACTGACGAGAAGCTTTCACGCGGGAGGAGGTCGAGAGAACACTGCTCGTAGATGAGGGCTCCGAGTTTGAGGCGCATGTCCCTCTCTGAGAGTCTCAATGCCTCGATCCTCTCGTCCTTCTCTATCTTCTCGCTTCTCTTTCTGTCATATTCCCCGGCGAAGAGGGTATCTTCCTCTTTCTTCTCTCCGGCACTTCGGAGTGCCTCCTCCGCTTCCGCCGCGGCCTTGACGAGACTGACGCCCATCTCTGACGGGAGAAGATCGGGATTACGATACAGCATTATGCCCAGATCAAAGAAATGGGATCTGAGTTTCTTTGTTATATCATCAATCTTCTCTTCCGTTTCCCTGAAGAGATCTTCTCTCGTAGTCATATGAAAAATACTAACACAGAGGAAGAAGCATGTACATAAAACGCATGAGCCGTTGACAAATAAGAAGTGACATAATTATTCTATCACTGTCGCTCTGAACTCTCATCTTTACAGACGACAGAAGCGTTTACCCATCCGCAACGCATTATTTTTACCCCGCAATGCGGGCGTGTTCAGGAGAAAGAAAAAAATGGAAAGTGACAAGACAGAACTTTCACAGGAGGTCTTGAAAGAGACCATCGATAGAATCATGGGAAAAGTCAACTCATGTGAAAACCCGGACGAGATCGAAGCCATCAAGAAGACAATCAAGCAGAATGTCCCGTTCACAAGACGCGGCTATTTCTCGGCAATGCTTCTCAAGGAGCTGCTCTGTGCCCCTAAGGCTCAGCCGAAGAACAGTGACAGAGGCGAGAGAAAGGAAAGGAAAGAGAAACCGGCTGCAGTTCAGACAGAGAAGAAGGAGACCAGAAGCGAAGCTGCTCCGGATAACGCGCAGAGCGAGAAGAAACCGCTTCCCGAGGGAGCGAAGACTCTCTATCTCAACGTCGGCAAGATGAAGCACCTCTATGCAAAGAACCTCTCCATCCTTCTTCAGAAGGAACTCGGAATAACAAGGGACGACATCTACTCCCTGCGTGTGCATGACAAGTATTCGTTCATCACGATGAGCGAGGAAAACTGCGAGAAGGCCATTGCCGCACTCAACGGAAAGGACATCAACGGCAGAGAAGCCCAGATCAACTATTCAAACAAATAAACAGGAATGAGATGAGAGAGACCCGGGAAAACAATCCCGGGTATTTTTGTGCTAGAATGGAATCATGAACATCACAGTAAAGACAAGCGGGCTCTTTTCGACGAACTCATATCTTGTGGAGGACGGGGAGAATGTCTATCTAATCGACGCTCCCGACAGGAACGGAGAAATGCTGGAAGAGCTCGACAGAAAGGGAAAGCTCAGCGCCGTCCTCCTCACCCACGGCCACTTCGACCATATCATGGGAATAAGGGACGTGCTCCGGCATTTCCCCGGGACTCCTGTCTATCTCGATGGAGATGACGTTTTTCTCATAAGCGGAAGCGAGAACGGAAACAGAAGTTTCCTCCGTCTCTTCGGCATTCCGCTGTCGTACTACAACGTCCCCGATGATATCGTTTTCACACCATACGGCGCATCTGTAGGTCCGTTCAGGGTGATAAGGACCCCCGGTCATACGCCGGGCTCGGTATCTCTCTATGATGAGAAGGACGGCGTGCTCTTCTCCGGAGACACTCTCTTCCAGGCTGGAGAAGGACGCACCGACCTCGGCGGAAGCTGCACTCTTCTCCAGAAGAGTCTCTCCCTTCTCCTGTCGCTTCCGGAGGAGACAGCAGTCTACCCCGGACACGGAGAGAGTACTTCAGTCAAAGCCGAAAGGTATTTCAGTTGCCGCTTCTGACGAAGTCTTCAATGACGGAGTAGAACTCGTCGTATGTCGTGCAGAGCGGAAGCTCGGGGTATTCTTCAAGAATGTTTTCAGGTGCGCGGAAGAGCGCTCCCCTGTCGGCTTTCTTTATCATCGTGAGGTCATTATAGCTGTCGCCGGCTGCAAATGTACGGTAATTGAGGCTTCTGAAAGCATCTATCGCCTTTCTCTTTCCGTCCTCGATTCTCATGTTGATGTCAGAAAGCATGCCATTCTCGTCGACGACGAGACTGTTGCAGAGAATCGTCGGCCAACCCAGCTGCTTCATCAGCGGAGAGGCGAACTCCTGGAATGTATCGGAGAGAATTACGACCTGCGTCAGCGCCCTGACCCTGTCGAGGAACTCCCTTGCACCGTCGAGCGGCTTTATACGTGAAATGGTGTTCTGGATATCCTTCAGTGTAAGATCATGCTCCCTGAGAATACCCATTCTCCACTGCATGAGCTTATGGTAGTCGGGTTCGTCACGCGTTGTTCTTCTGAGAGCGGGAATACCGACCTCGTCTGCAAAAGCAATCCAGATTTCGGGGACAAGAACTCCTTCAAGATCAAGGCAGATGATTTCCATACATTACTCCTCTTCACTCCGTCCGAGCTGACCGCCGGAAGAGAGCAGAATAGAAACAGGTTTGAGCGACGGCACAGTCGCGCAGACAACCTGGAAAACACACGTAATCGGAACGGCAAGGAACATTCCCGCGATTCCCCATATATAGCCCCAGATGGCAAGCATGATGAGAATGACGAGGGGTGACATGTTGAGCTGCGCTCCCTGGAGCTTGGGATCGATGACGTTGCCGAGAACCATCTCGGTTGCAAGAAAACCGAAGAAGACCAGTATGACCGTGCTCCAGTGCGGCATGAACTGGATGGCCGCCATGAAGGTCGCAAGAATCGTCACCACAATGCTTCCGATAGTCGGGATGAAGTTCAAAAGGAATGCAAGCACACCCCAGACAAGGGGGAAATCCATTCCGCTGAGAATCGCTATGAGATAGAAGCAGGCACCGGTTGCAAGACTGATGAGAATCTTCACGGAAAGGTATCGTGATGTCTGCTGCGCTATCGTTCTGACAAGAACCGAAGCCTCCTGCTTCGACTCGGGGAATGCAGCGTGAATCTTCGGAAATATCGTGGACTCTTCCATGAGCAGGAAGAGAAGATAGACGATTACCATGGCGACATCTCCGACAATCGACGCGGAAGCGGAGGAAAGCGTGGAGAGAATATTCTTCACGTACTGCGCCCAGTCGATGTTGAGCATCGTTATTATCGAGGGGAAATCGTCCCTGTCTATGTTGAACAGACCTCTTATCCAGGAGGAGATGTACTCATCGAAGACGGTCACCTTGTTGAGATATGTGGGAAGCTCGGCCACAAGGACGTTTATCATGGCGACTATGACATAGACGAAGCAGAGACAGAAAAGCGTCGTGAAGAGAAGTATGAGTGCCGTTGACAGCACGGCAGGAACCCTCATCCTGTTAAACTTCTCCATCAGAGGACTCACTAGCATGAACACGAAGATGGCAATTGCAAACGGAATCACGACGGATGCGCCGATTTTCAGAATTGCCAGTGCCAGTACGATGCCGATGAATACAATGACCCTTTTCGCAGCCTTGTCCTTATCCATTTTTTTCCCTCGTTCTCTCCTCATTATAGAAAAAAAAACTCCATATGAATAGAATTAATTGCATGGACAGAATACAGGGAAGCGAAAGAATAGAGATAGTGCTTGTGGAAACCCAGGACGGAGCGAACATCGGCTCGGTCTGCAGGGCGATGAAGACGATGGGACTGACAGAACTCACGATTGTCGGAGACAGGACCTACGACGAAGACAGAGTGAGGACGCTTGCCCTCCATGCCTCTGACATATGGGAAAGAGCAAGACGCTGCCCGACACTCGATGAGGCTCTCTCCGATTCGATATTCTCCGTAGGAGCCACACGCCGCCGCGGCAAGTTCAGGAAAATGAGTGCATACTCTCCCGAACAGCTTTCCGACAAGATAAAGTCCCTGCCGGAAGGCAAGGTCTCCATAGTCTTCGGACGCGAAGCTGACGGTCTCAGGGACGACGAAGTGAACAAGTGCGCTGCAATCTGCACTATTCCCACGTCTCCTCTCTTTCCGTCCCTCAATCTCAGCCAGGCTGTGCAGATCATATGCTATGCCCTCTTCACAGGAGGCATGGAATACAGGACGGGGCTTGTCGCCGTCACAAAGGACAGGATCGGCAGGGCTGTAGAGGACATGTCACATAACCTCTCCGAAATCGGCTACTACAAATGGGACGAGGAGAAGAAGTGGACAGAGCAGTTTCTTTCCGATCTCATCGAAAGAGCAGCTCTCAGCGAGAGCGAACTCCAGAGGTTCGAGAAGATATTCCGCAAGACCGAATCCATCGTGAAGTTCAAGGACAAAGAAAATTAACAAAAGCCTTCTTCCCTGTGTTAAACTTGTCGGGAAGAGGAAAACATGGAAAGCAAAGTCTACTACTCCAATTTACGAACGACAGACAACAGAAGCCTCCTGGAGAAGCTCGACAGACTTCTTGAAAAGAGCGGCTTCGACACCATCGATTTCAACAATCACTATGCCGCGATAAAGCTCCACTTCGGAGAGAGCGGGAACCTCGCCTTTCTGAGACCTAACTGGGCGAAAGTGGTCGTCGACAGGGTGAAAAAGAACGGAGGAAAGGCATTCCTCACCGACTGCAACACGCTCTATGTAGGCTCGAGAAAGAATGCGATAGACCATCTCGAGACGGCATCCGCCAACGGTTTCAATCCCCTGACGACAGGTGCACATGTAATCATAGCCGACGGTCTCAAGGGAGACGACGACGTGGAAGTTCCGGTCGACGGAAAATACGTCACGAAGGCGAAAATCGGACGCGCCGTGATGGACGCCGACATATTCATATCCCTCACGCACTTCAAGGGGCACGAGGCAACCGGCTTCGGCGGCACTATGAAGAACATAGGAATGGGATGCGGCTCAAGGCGCGGAAAGATGGAGATGCATAACCAGGGGAAGCCGAAGGTCCTTACCGAAAAGTGCATCGGCTGCCATAAGTGCACCTTCTCGTGTGCACACTCGGCGCAGGTATTCACCGCAGGAAAGTGCTCGATTGACAGGGAAAAGTGTGTCGGATGCGGCCGCTGTCTCCCCGTCTGCCCGGTGAACGCGATAGTACCGACAGTCGACAACTCGGCGGAGGAACTCAACATGAGGATGATGGAATACACGAAGGCAGTCGTTCAGAACAGGCCGTGCTTCCACATAAGCCTCGTGATTGACGTATCACCGCTATGCGACTGCTACGGCTGCAATGATCTCCCGATAGTTCCGAACATCGGAATGTTCGCATCCTTCGACCCCGTAGCCCTCGATCAGGCATGCGCCGACGCAGTCAACGCCGCACCGATGAACCAGAATACCATGTTAAGTGAAGCCCATACCCATACTCACGACCATTTCACGGACATGCATCCGGATACAAACTGGAAGCAGGGTCTCGAATACGCCGAAAGCATAGGCCTCGGGTCCAGAAAATACACTCTGATAGAAGTCAGGTGAAACAAGGAGAAAACATGAAAAAGACAATTACACTATTACTCGTACTCGCACTTCTTCTTCCTCTCTCGCTCTCTGCCGCGGAAAAGAGCGGAGAACAGTGGAATCTCCATCTCGGAAGCGCAATCTATGTCAGCCAGCTCGGTGTCAGCAGGGATGTCGGACAGTGGGAGTTCGGACTCAACGTCGACTCGGGTTTTCCGAATCTCGTGTTCTTCAGCATGTCAGAAGAACCTGACGAAGGTCAGACGAAGGCCCAGCAGTTCTGGCAGGCCGTAAAGAGCAGTCTCACCCTGGCATACGGCGGTGACATCTACGCGAAGTTCGATGTGATTCCATCCGACATCGTCGATCTCGATTTCTCACTCGGTGTTGCGGGAATCTACGCAAACCTTCCGGGACTGGTCACCCTAGGGGCAGGCTTTGCAGAAGCCGGAATGAGATTCACATGGAACTTCAACGAGCACAACGGATTCTATGTCGAATCCAACGTTCCCCTTTACACTGTTGTCATGACAATGGACTCCTCGGATGAAGTTAATGTCCATGGAACATTCCTCTTCTCCGGAAGCGACGGTCTTGCAACCCTCTTTACCATCACGGGACTCTTCTGCACACGAGTAGGCTACAGAATCAGCTTCTGAAAAACACAGATTACCGGTCAGCCGGAAAAAGGAGAAAAATGAAAAAAACAATCACAGCATTACTCGTCATCTTGCTTCTTCTTCCCCTTTCACTCTCCGCCGACGAAAAGACAGGAGAGCAGTGGCATATCAGCATCGGAAGCTCGCTGTTTCTCAGCCAGCTGGGTGTCAGCAGGGATGTCGGGGTCTGGGAGTTCGGTCTTAATGTCTCCACAGGGCTTACGCCATTGACAATCTATGAAGTACAGAAAACGGAAAATCTGGATCTCGGCGAAACGGAACAGGTTCTGGAAACTCTGAGAAAAAGCTTCACATCGTCATTCGGCGCCGACGCATATGTGAAACTCGATCTGATTTCGTCCGGTATATTCGATTTTGACATCTCCCTCGCCATTGCGGGACTCTACTCGAAGCTCTTCTCTTCGGATGCGAATACAGTAGTAGGCTTTGCCCTGATGGGAACGGGTCTGACATGGAATCTGAATGAACATAACGGCATCTATCTGGAAACCGGAATACCGTTCTATATGGTCGGCCTTGAAAAGGACGGTACAACCGGGGAGAAAAAGCTCCGGGGAGTATACCTCCTTAAAAACAGAGATGACGACAACACAAAGGGTGCCGCTATCATCGGCCTGTATTTCTACGCCCGCCTGGGATACAGAATCAGCTTCTAGCCTTCAGTCACGGCAGTCTCGATGATGGCCGATGCAATGACCCTGTCCCCGTCGTAGACAACCGCGCTCTGCCCGGGGGTGGGGGCTTTTACTGCAGACGAGAATGTCAGCGAAAAGCCGCTGGATGTCTTCACCGCCCTGCAGAGAACGCCGGGAGAAGTCGAGCGTATTTTCGCCGAATATATTCTCTCCGGGGCAAAATCAACGTCTCCGACCCAGTTCGGGTTCGAGCATACGACACCGAGTCCTCTCACATATTTCCCGGTCCCTACAACAACCTCATTCTTCACCGGATCAAGTGACACGACATACAACGGCTCCGAATACGAGACGCCAAGTCCCCTTCTCTGCCCGATTGTATAGTGCCAGAAGCCGGTATGGGTACCGACCTTCCTCCCCGTGTCGGCGAGGATGATGTCTCCCTTCCTGTCTTCGACCTGCAGAAGGTCAGCATAATCACCTGAGTAGAAGTCCTGGCTCTCGCTCATGCCTTCCTTATGGAAGCCGAGCGATACATCAATTTTCCTTACCTCGTCCTTGGTCATCTCACCAAGAGGAAAAAGTGTCGATGAAAGCTGCTCCTGGGTAAGGCGTGAGAGAAAATAGGACTGGTCCTTCTTTCCGTCAACGGCCTTCAGTAGGTCCCAGCGCCCTGTCTCATCGTTCTTTCTTATTCGCGCATAGTGACCAGTCGCGAAGTAATCGAAATCGAAGAGTTCTCTCGCCTTGTCGACCATGGCCCCGAACTTTATCTTCGTGTTGCACCAGATACACGGGTTCGGTGTGCGGCCGTGCATGTACTCCTCGCGGAAGTTTCTGAGAACAGTCGACTCATAGAGATCCGAGCAGTCGACGGTGTGATGGGGAATGCCGATTCTGCGGCAGATCTCCTCGATTTCCCCGATGTCCTCCTCCTTCTGGGGATTGTAACAGCTGTTGGAAGATGCCGGTGCAGGATAAGGCGAATCCTTGCGCCATATAAGCATCGTTATTCCTTCAACAGAGTAGCCCTGCTCCTTCAGAAGTGCTGCGGCGACAGAGCTGTCGATACCGCCTGACATGCCAACCAAAACCTTTTTCATGACATGAAGGGTACCACAACGGCACACTGATGATAAGTGGATTGACAGAGACTTTCAAAAGTACTCTTCAAAAGGTTATAATCGGAGGCGGAGACAACAAATGAAGAAAGCTGCCATCATATTACTGGTTCTGCTCACGGTGCTGTCACTGGGAGCTGAAAGTTTCATCGTCGAACGCTATGACATTGCAATAACGGTATCCGAAGACTCGTCACTGCATATAAAGGAGACCATCCTTGCCGATTTCACAGACGAATCACACGGCATCTACAGGGACATACAGTACAGATTCTCGAATCCTGACGGCAACTTTGCCGACCCCGTTATTGCAGAGGTGACGAACTTCACGAGCGAGGACCTCTTCAAAAGCGAAAAGGAAGACGGCTACTACCGCTTCTATCTCGGAGACGAGGATGAATACATAACGGGCGAAAAGGAATACGTGATCGAATACGACTATGCTCTCGGACGTGACCTCTACTCAGACTATGACGAGCTCTACTACAACATCATATCTCCCGCATGGGATACTCCGATCTGGAACATCACATGGAGCGTGACATTCCCGAAAAAGATCGACAGCAATAGAGTATGGGTGACACTCGGAGAAGATGGTTCCACGAAGAAAGGCACATTCAGCGTCTCTGCCGACGGCATGACAGTGAGCGGGAGAGAGGACGGCCTCATGAACTGGGGAGCAATAACACTCAGAGTCGAGATGGACGAAGGCTACTGGGTGGGCATTGCGGCAAGGAGGGATAACTCCACGGTTTATCTCAAGCTGTCATCCGCCCTTTCGCTCGTGCTTCTTGCACTCTCATTCATACTCTGGTTTCTCTTCGGAAGGGACAGATCCTATTCCCCTGTCGCCTCCTGTGAAATACCTGATTCCCTCACACCGATGGAAACAAGATACATCATCGAGGACGGAAAGTGTGATACCGAGAAAGACCTCTCGGCAATGCTTCTCTACTGGGCCGACAGCGGCTGTGTGAAGATTGTGAAGGAGGAATGCGGAGAGAAGGACAAGGGCGATGGCTACAGGGCAATAAAGCTCAAAGACCTTCCGGAGAATACATCACAAGCCGAAAGGAATCTCTTCTCCCTCGTCTTCGACGGAGAAAAAAAGAATGTCACATTCTACGACATCGTAGACAAAGGCTATGAAGACAAGTATTCGTCAAAGGTTCTGAAGAAGATGAACGAGAAGTTCTCGAAGGGCGAAAGAAGACTGAAGAGAAAGATGAGTTCCGTCTTCGAGATGATTCTCCTCATCTCGTTCCTGCTTCTCTCCGTGACGGACGGAATCCTCATGACGCTGAAATTTCCGGGAGTTCTCTCCTTCATCTTCTCGCTCCTCCTGGTCATTCTCTACACTGTAAGTGCGGTGATAGGCAATCTATATCAGGGAAGAAAGGAAACCTGGAGCAGCAGGAGAAGGAAGGGAGAGATCACGGCTCTCGCTGCAGTGACGGTCGTTGTGGCAGCAATTCTGGTTTTTCTTTCCTTCAAGACACTTCTCAACAGACCATGGATAATGATTTCGGTAATTACATCAGTAATCTCGATAAGCCTGGGCGCATTCATCTCAAGCCACGTCGAACAGAGAACTGACTACGGACATGACATATACCAGCGCTGTCTTTCCCTCTCGATCTATCTTGGGGAGGATGAAAACAGGAAGGAATCAGAGGAGCAGTTTGCGCATCTTCTTCCGTACGCAGTGGCTCTCTCGAAGGAGAAGAAGTGGGCGGAGAACCACCAGGAAATGAACAGCTACAGTCCGTCATGGTTTGAGAACAGGGACCGTGTATTCGATGATGACACATTCTTCTTCTGGCTGATACTCCACGAAAGCATGAGAAGCAGCTACAGGGCGGGAGTCACGGAGTATGCGTCGACACACTCATCGTCGTCCGGATCAAGCGGCTCCGCAGGCGGCGGCTTCTCGGGCGGAGGAGGAGGCAGCTGGTGAGGCGTTATCTCGGAAGAAAGATTTTGCAACAACCATTATATTGTTATAAATATAATGCAACGGAGAAAGAAGCATGAGGTTCGGGTCTGTAGGCGCCGTCATAGCAGCTGCAAGCAAAAACGATGCTGTCCCCCTCCTGAAGATAGGGACTATCCCGATTCTGAGACGAATCGTGCTGTCAATGCAGATGGCAGGTGTTTTTCCAGTCGTCATCGTGACCGGGACAGAAGAAGTGGAGGTGGTACACGAGCTTGCTCCCCTGGGGGTCGTCTTCATAAGCAATCCGGGCTATGAGAACAAAGCCGAACTCTTCAGCTCTGTCAGACTCGGCCTGAAGTATCTTCTGGACAAGTGTGACAGAGTCTTCTTCTCGCCGGTCAACTATCCGATGTTCGTTCCCCAGACTCTCACGGCGCTTCTCTCGTCAGATGCGGACATAGTGACACCGCTTTACAAGGGAAAGGGAGGACACCCTGTTCTCATAAAAAATTCTGTCATTCCCGGAATCATTTCGTACGACGGAGACGAAGGTCTCAGAGGTGCGATGAACAGCAATAGCGCCATCATAAGGGAAAGAGTTGAAGTCAACGACAGGGGCGTTCTTCTGAGTATCCATAACGAGGATGAACTCTGGATGTATCTTTCCGAGCACAATGCCGCCCTTCTGAGCCCCAGCGTGAAGGTTTCGATAGACAAGGAGAACGTGATACTCAACTCACGGCTGAACCTTCTGCTGTTTCTCATCGCAGACATGGGCTCGATAAGACAGGCAGCCATGCACATGGGACTCTCGTACCAGAAGGCCTGGGACATGATTAACACTCTCGAAGACGAAACAGGATACAAGGTCGTTGAAAGAAGACGCGGGGGAAAGGACGGAGGAAATACAAACCTCACAGACAAGGGAGAAGCTCTCATGTACGCATTCCAGAGCTACGAAGAGGAAATCCACGCCTGGTCACAGAAACGCTTCCGTGAAATATTCGCAGACAAGGGATACCTCTGACGCGGAAAAGCCGTGATTGACTTCACGGCTTTTATGTTCCATGCAGAGACGGAAAAGATTACATCTCAGCCTTTATCTGCTCCGTTACCACGAAGTGCACATTGATTCAACACATCGCACAGACTCTGTGCATTGAAAGGCTTCGACAGGTGATAGTTCATGCCGGCGCCGAGAGTCTGCTGGCGTTCAGCATCGAAGGCATCGGCTGTAGTCGCGACAATCGGAACACTCTTTGCATCCGCTCTCTCTAGCGCACGTATACGCCTTGTCGCTTCCAGTCCGTCCATCACAGGCATACGGACATCCATCAGAATGGCGTCGAAGTAATACGGTTCGCTTGCACAGAATGCATCCAGTGCCTCCTGACCGTTCCCCACCGCCGTGACGATGCAGCCGCCGTTCTCCAGAATGACCTTCGAAAGGTATGTGTTGATTTCGTTGTCCTCGACAAGCATCACATGCATTCCCTTCATGTTTTCGGTTCTCTTGAGAGGAGCCTCGGCCGGAGCTTCCTCCTTCTTCGACACGATATCGACATCGAGGTGTACGGTAAACTCCGTTCCCTCACCAAGCTTGCTTTTCACTGCTATTGTTCCTCCCATTGCATCCACAAGGCTTTTTACTATCGAAAGTCCCAGTCCTGTTCCCTTTATCTTGTCGCTGAGCTTGGAATGTTCCTGGGCGAACGGTTCGAAGAGATGTTTCTGGAACTCTTCGCTCATTCCTATTCCATTGTCGCGCACGACGAATTTTATTCTCAGCTTTCCGTTTTCAGTTTCAAGATTCGTTACCTCGAACCAAACATCACCTCCGTCCGGGGTGAATTTCACAGCATTGGAAAGCAGATTGAAGAAAATCTGGTTGAAACGGAGTCTGTCCACCGAAATGGTGTATTCTCCCGGATTGAGCTCACTGTGAAAATGAATGTGCTTTTCATTGACCATCGGAGTGATGACCGTCTCAACCATGGTAAGGAATTCCTTACGTGTAAGGTTTTCCTTGTTCAGCACCATTGTGCCGCTCTCGATACGGCTCATGTCCAGGATGTCGTTGATGAGTCCCAGAAGGAATTTGCTGGAGAGCAGCGTTTTATCGAGATACTCGCGGACTTTATCGGAAACCGGTTCCTGAAGCGCCAGTTCCGTCAGATTGAGTATGCCGTTCATGGGAGTACGAATGTCATGACTCATGCGTGAGAGGAAATCTGTCTTTGCCCGGCTTGCATCCTGAGCCTTTTCAAGAGCCTCCTCGACGGCCTTCCGCTGCTGTTCCTTTACAAAATCCGAATCCTTTGTGGCGATGAAGTAGAATGCAAGCATCGTGACAATCACGGAGCAGAACGGCATGAACGGGAAAATCGTTCCCTGAGGTATGACAGAACTGTTCACGACAGCACCGAGCAGCATAATGAGTGAAATGTACATCGTACGGAGTGCATAACGCTCGTTCTGTTCGCTTCTGCGCACACTGATGATCAGCAGGTCCAGGAACGATTCCGCATAGTAGAAGTAATTAAGCCATGAGTAGAAGCCGTAGACAGGACCTCTTGTATACATTCCGTTCTCGTTGAAATAGTACAATGCCCCCGTAAAAGGTGTCACGACGACCATGCCCATGAGGATGACGATCGGTATCAGTTCGACTCGCCGGATCAGCTTTCCGAAAGTACTGCCCACGAAATTACGCACAAAGAGATGCCACATGAAAGGCAGCAGCGTATAAACGAGATAGAAGACGAAGGAAACAATCTTCCACGCCGTGATGGTAAGTCCCCCCGAAAGGTGGCAGGCAATGAAGACGAAGTCCACAATGACATAGAGCGCCGTTCCGCCTATGAGAAGCAGGGAATAGCTGCGGCTGGACTTATCGGAAACTGCCGAAAAAGAGCGTGCGACGAGTATTCCGAGGATAATTAGCATGAAGGCAGAGCTCAGCAGGTAACTGGATAAAGTACTGTCCATTTTTCTCCCGTGTCGATTTGAAGATAGTGCCTTTTCAATCCGGTTTGCAGATCAGAGCACAGACGTGCTCATACTCAGCCTTCAATTCCGGCATAGCCCCCCTGGCGGATTCAACATCTCCGCTTCTGAGATATTCCGTAACTTCCGATGCCTTGACAAAGAGGTTCTGCAGTCCGAGGTTTGCACTTACGCCCTTAAGCGTATGTGCAGCACGGAAGGCCTCTTCCGTCTTTCCGCCGTCCAGTGCGGTGCAGAGACTGGAAAAACTGTCATCCTTCGGGAACTTTCCCAGAAGAAGCGAGACAAGCGCCGAATTTCCGCCCAGTCTGCTGATCATTTCAGCCGCATTCCCTCCGACGGAGGCATAAAATTGCCCAAGATTGTCCATATGGAGTTCACTCCCTTTCAATTCTTCATTCTTATACTATGATAGAAAACCAACAAATTAACATCGTGGCCCAGAATAAAGATGCACCGGTTTCGCACCTGCTGTCAACCTAAATTTGCAGAGTTGACAATTATGTGCAGGGATATCTGCCCATTCACGGCAGAAAACACACTTTTCCTGCCAAGTGGCTGATCACGGGACAATCCTCTCCGGGTCAGGATAAAGAAGGTCCTTCATGAAAACAATCCCGCCGTCGCTCTGCCACTAACCGGTGACATGGTTGCAAGTGCCCGTGACGGGGCACATGAAATTGTCATGAAAGACTCTGCTTCAACCTCTTGAGCGCACTTATGATCTCCTCGAAGTCCTTTTGTGTGAGACGGGGATTGAGAAGTGTGAACTTGAGCATGACACGGCCGTTCATCACAGTCTGTCCGATTACCGTCCCCTCCTCGAGAAGCGCTCTTCTCGCCTTCCTGTTACAGTCGTCGGAAGCATTGAGAGCAAAGACGACAGACGAGAGCTCGGGCTCAATCGACGTGATGAAATCATCATCGTCCCTGATCATGGAATAAAAGAGCGAGGCGTTGTCTATGAGACGTGTGACGATTTCGTCGTAGCCGTCCTTTCCCCTGGTCTGGAATGCCATGAACACCTTCAGGGCATCGAAGCGGCGTGTCGTCTGCATGCTCTTGCCGACCAGATTGATGTAGCCGTCCTCCTCATCCTCCTCGCGGTTAAGGTAGTCAGCATGAAGTTCGAATGGTTCGAGAAGTGACCTGTCCTTCACAAGCACAACCGAACACGATATAGGGAGAAGGAACATCTTGTGGAAATCGACCGTGATGGAGTCACAGAGACTCAGGTCTCCAAGCCTTGATCTGTACTTTCCGCTCATTATTGCAGCAGAGCCGTAGGCGGCATCTGCGTGAAGATGCATGCCGTAACGGTCGCAGAGAGCGCGCATACCGGCGACGCTGTCTATCGAGCCGAAGTCCGTCGTTCCGATTGTAGCCACCGCGCAGAACGGGAGAAGCCCCGCCTCTCTATCTTCTTCAAGCATCCTTTCGAAGGCGCGGATATCTATGCGGCAGAACCGATCGACGGGAATCTTTCTCACTGCGTCGTATCCGAGTCCAAGGATATGACAGGACTTGTCCATCGAAAAGTGAGATATCTCGCTCGTGTAGAGTCTCAGTTTCCTCCACTCGTCGGGAAGTCCCTTTTTCTTCACGTCCCATCCCAGAACTCTCATGCAGTAACTGTCCCGCGCTCCGATTATCGCACTCATGTTGGACTGCGATCCCCCGCTAGTGAATGTACCGTCCGCTTCATCACCGTAGCCGTAGAGTCTCTTGAGGCCGTCAATCATGCTCACTTCGACTTCTGTTGCCGCAGGCCCCTGGTCCCAGCTGTCCATGCTGTCGTTGAACGTGGCGATGAGAAGCTCGCTGGCTATAGTCTCCATGAGAGCGGGAGAATGAAGATGAGGCATGTACTTCGTCGACCAGGTACGGAGGAGATTCGGAAGAATCGTATTCTCGACCTTTTCAAGGGTCTTATCGAATCCCAGTCCCTTCTCGGGAAGGAAACCGAGCTCCTTTATCTTCTCTCGCAGAAGATACGGGTTGATCCCGGAGAAGGCACTTTCATCCTTTACCGAGGCGAGAAAAGAAGCCATGGCCTTTCCGACCACAGCTTCATATTCCTTTTCCGTTTCGTTATCAAAAGCAAAGATTGAAGGTATATCAGACATAGCTCTTGTTGATTTCTCTCACGACCTTCTCGAAAATGGAGATTCCCTTCTCGAGATCCTCATCAGAGATGTTGAGTGCGGTGAGGCATCTCATGACGGAGCCGTTTCTTCCACCTTTCTCCATGACAAGCCCGTTCTCGAAGCAGCCCTTCTGGACGGCGGCACAGATCTTTCCGCTCTCAAGAGGATGACCCATGATGTCCTTTCCGCCGTTCGGATCCACGAACTCTATACCCAGCATGAGGCCCTTTCCTCTCACGTCTCCGATAATCGGGCACTCCTTCTGGAGTGAGAGAAGCCTCTCCTTGAAGATTCCGCCTTTCCTGACAACGTCAGCAAGGAACTCCGGCTTCGATATCGTCTCCATGACGACTGTGCCGGCTGCCATTGCGAGCTGGTTGCCTCTGAATGTTCCGGCATGAGATCCCGGTCCCCATGCATCAAGCTTCTTGTTGTAGATGACAACGCTCATCGGCTGTGTGCCGCCGATGGCCTTTGACGAGAGAATCACATCCGGAACTATTCCTGCATATTCGAATGCGAAGACCTTTCCGCTTCTTCCCATTCCGCACTGGATTTCATCGCAGATGAGGGGAATATCAAGTTCTTTAGTCACACGGCGTACTGTCTGCAGGAACTCCACGGGCGCAGGGATGACACCGCCCTCTCCCTGGATAGGCTCGATGATTACGCATGCAGGCTTCGGAATACCGCTCTCGGGATCCTTGAGAAGCCGCTCGAAATATGCTTCACATGCCTTCGTTCCCGCTTCTCCCCCCAGTCCCATCGGACAGCGGTATGAATAGGGATAGGGCATGAACTGCACGCCGGGCATCAGGTTGGGAACCTGGCTCTTTGCAAAGCAGTTACCTGTAACGGCCATTGCCCCGTGGCCCATTCCGTGGTAGCCGCCGGAGAATGCAATGACACTCCCTCTGCCAGTTGCTATCTTGCAGAGCTTGATTGCCGCATCGGTCGCATCTGTACCTGAAGGTGAACAGAACTGGATCTTGACATCGTCCGCCATACCGAACGGAAGAATCGAATGTATTTCCTCGACGAATCTGTCCTTTGTGGGAGTCGTCAGGTCAAGAGTATGAAGAGGAGCACCTGAAGATATGAGCTTTATCATAGCCTCGTTGACCCTGTCATCATTGTGTCCGAGTGCCAGTGTTCCGGCCCCGCAGAGGAAGTCAATGTATTTATTGCCTTCGACATCTTCAAGTGTGACACCTTTTGCCTTGTTCAAGGCGAAGGGAAACTTTCTCGGATAGCTTCTTGCCGATGATTCGAATTCATTCTGACGGTCAGTGAAGTACTTGTTAGTGAATGTCTTGTCCATTACCTTCTGTCCTTATTCCATAAAAATCTTTTTCCCGGGTCTTTCCCGGCCCCTGGATTTACAAGTCTGCTTTCCCCTGCTCTCTCCAGTCGACGAAAGAAGATGACAGAGGTTTCTCAAGCCCGCTCATATTACCAAGAAAAGGGGGTGTGGGCTACAACAAAAAAAGAAATTAACAGAAAAAGGATTCCGTCCCGCGTAACGGACTCTGCTCAGAGTTCGTCCCCGTCGTCATATTTTCTGAGAAAGGAGACCTTCTCCCCTTCCTCCCTGTACTCCGGGAATGTCGATATGAACACATTGTGGATACTGTTGAAAACGGAGTCCGCGACATGAGGATTGTCCTCTTTAAGTCTCTTTACCAGCCTCTTGATTTCCTCACGCTTGCTGCCTTTTCCGTTTTCTTCGTTCTTCTTCGCCACCGAACATGCGCAGCGTATGAAATGAAGATCATTGGATTCACACCAGGAGATGATGTCTTCCTCGTTGATGCGGTACATGGGTCGGATGAGCTCCATTCCCTCGTAGTTGCGGCTTCTGAGCTTTGGAGGCATGTTCTGAAGCTGGGAGGAGTAGAACATTCCCATGAGGACGGTCTCTATGACATCGTCCTTGTGGTGTCCCAGGGCTATCTTGTTGCAGCCCTTCTCCATCGCCATACGATAGAGCCATCCCCGGCGCATGCGTGCACAGAGGTAGCAGGGATATTTCTCCGCCCTGTCGGCGACGGAGAATATATCGGTATGGAAGATGTCGGCTGTGATGTTCAGACGCCCGAGATTATCCCGGATGCAGGAAAGGGTCTCCTCCGAGTATCCCGGATCCATGACTATGTACTCGAGAGAGAACGGAAAGTCCGATATTCTCTGCAGCATTCTCATGAGAACGGCAAGAAGCATCGAGTCCTTACCTCCCGAGATGCAGACGGCAACCCTGTCGCCGGGAGAGAGAAGAGAATAGGTCTTCAAAGAATCGATGAACGGAGCCCAGAGCCGCGAGCGGTACTCCCGCATTATCGAATTCTCTATCTTCTGATATTCTTCAAGCTCTCTCTTCATGGTCGACAAAATAACACAATCGGAGATAAACAAAAAGCACATACTCTTCCAGATATGTGCCTTGTCTCACCATGTATGCCTCAGGCTGCAAAACAGATTGCTTTCCTCAACTCTGTTGCCAGCTCAGGTGAAAGTCCTTCTTCCTCAATCGCCGCATCAAGTTTCGCCATCACCCCTGATGCAGCCTTGTTCCAGCCCTTCTTCCAGCTGTCCTTGCACGTCGCCTCAACATACTTGTCGAAATAGTAGTCGCTGTTTTTCCTCATATCAATAAGACATCGCCAGGTATTACTCGCTCTGACTGACTCTTCTGATAATCCGCTCAGCCTGTTCACGGCTGATACCTTCTTCCCTGAATACAGATTGAACTACCTCGCGCCAGAGGAGCGAGGAATCTTGCGATGCTTCACAGACTCC
>CAZKIT010000005.1:0-30289 GCA_964552905.1 uncultured Spirochaetaceae bacterium | reverse complement strand
ACCCAGTTGGCGACGGGGCGTAGCGGACACGAACTTCCATCGTTTTCTCCTAATTTAATGATGGTGAAATCTTAAACTGTTGAAGAGAAAAGAACAACATACCGCCACTTCATTTCTCCTTTCAGGCTGCAGAACGGCAGAAAGAGAGTCCGGGCCGCGGTCCTCTTTCCTCTCTCCTGTTCCGGCGGGAAAGGCGAATCGACTTGACCGGAAGAAAGAAGGCACTGAAACTCCAATTCCGGGATAGGGTTTCTACGGATGAAAATCTGATTACAACCGGCAGTCTGCAGATGATGCGAGCGCAGACAGAATCCCGACTCCCGCTTGATATGTCACCGCCGGTCAGCCTGACCAGGATCACTATCTGACATTCCCGATGGAATTCCACATCAGATTGCGCCTGAAGCGGCAATGCGACAATGGGGAGAGAGCTGTTCACCTCGTTTTCCGTTACTGCCAAATAAGAAGAAAAACATAAATATTCCGATTTACAAGAATAAATATTCACTGATATTCAAAATTTATGCATATTTTTTTCGTTTTTGCTTGACACTATTGCATAATTATCAATAATGGATGCAAATTTATTTAAAGAGGCATTCGTATTATGGATAAGAAAGATATCAAGAAAATAGTTCTCGCCTACTCCGGCGGTCTCGACACATCAATCATCATCCCTTGGCTTAAGGAAAACTACAACAACCCCGAAATCATCGCGGTTGCAGGAAACGTGGGGCAGGCAGACGAACTCGAGGGCCTCGAAGAGAAGGCTCTGAAGACGGGAGCGAGCAAGCTCATCGTCGCAGACCTCGTCGACGAGATGGTCGATGAAGTCATCATTCCCGCTCTCAAGATGGACGCAAAGTACGAGACATATCTTCTCGGAACCGCATTCGCACGCCCGGTCATCGGAAAGAAGCTTGCCGAGATCGCCATTGCAGAAGGCGCCGATGCAATCTGCCACGGCGCGACAGGAAAGGGAAACGACCAGGTAAGGTTCGAACTTGCAATCAAGCGCTTCGCTCCCGACATGAAAATCATCGCTCCCTGGAGGGAATGGAAGATCAAGTCGCGTGACGAGGAAATCGACTACGCTGAAGCACATCATGTTCCTCTCAAGATAAGCAGGGAGACAAACTACTCGAAGGACAAGAACCTCTGGCACCTGAGCCACGAAGGACTCGACCTCGAGAACCCCGCCAACGAGCCGGACTACGACAAGCCGGGCTTCCTTGAGATGGGAGTATCGCCATTCAAGGCTCCGGACAAGCCGACCTACGTTACACTCGAATTCGAGAAGGGCGCGCCGGTTGCAATCGACGGAGAGAAGATGAAGGCATCCAAGATCATAGAGAAGCTCAACAAGCTCGGCGGAGAGAACGGCATCGGCATCATCGACATCGTCGAGAACAGACTTGTCGGAATGAAGGACAGAGGTGTCTACGAGACTCCCGGCGGCACGATTCTCTACTTTGCACACGAACAGCTCGAGATGCTCACCGTAGACAAGGACACTCTCCATGAGAAGGAGAAGCTTGCCATCGTCATGGCAGACCAGATCTACAACGGAAAATGGTATTCAAGCCTGACGAACTCCCTCATCGCATTCGCAAACGAAGCGGACAAGTACGTGACGGGTAAGGTAAAGCTCAAGCTGTACAAGGGAAACATCATCCCGGCAGGAACGGAAAGCCCGTACTCACTCTACTCCGAGAATCTCGTGACATTCGGAGAAAGCGATTACGATCAGGCAGGAGCTGCAGGATTCATCAACGCATGGGGACTTCCCACAAAGGTCGAAGCACTCCGCGAACAGGGAAAACTTTAATTCAGAGGATTTGAAATATGTCAAAGATGTGGGTCGGCAGAACCGACGGCAATACAGATAAACTTGCCGATGTCTTCAACTCGTCGATTTCCTTCGACAGCAGGATGTTCCGGGAAGATATCAAGGGAAGCATGGCCCACGCTATGATGCTCGCCTCCAGGGGAATCATAACCGGAGAGGAGGGCGAAAAGCTTGTTGAGGGCCTGGGTGGAATACTCGACGATCTTGAGAACGGAAAGCTCAGAATAGATCCTGACGCCGAAGACATCCACATGTTCGTCGAGGAGGTGCTCACCGAACGCATCGGGGAGACGGGAAAGAAACTCCACACGGCACGCAGCCGCAATGACCAGGTGGCACTGGATCTCAGGATGTACATGAGAAACAGGATGGCCGGGATCTCCTCGCTCGTGAAGAGCCTCATAGAAGCGCTCACGAAAAAGGCCGAGGAATACAGGGATGCAATCATGCCGGGATACACGCATCTGCAGCGTGCACAGCCCGTCACCTTCGGTCACTATCTTCTCGCCTACTCCATGATGCTTCTCAGAGACGGAGACAGAATAAAGGACACGGTGAAGAGGATGAACGTCTCCCCTATCGGATGCTGTGCCCTTGCCGGCACGACGTACGATACGGACAGGTATTTCGAAGCCGGGAAACTGGGTTTTGATTCCGTATCACTCAACTCGCTTGACGGTGTATCGGACAGGGACCATGTGGCGGAGACGCTTTCGGACCTCTCCATCATAATGATGCACCTTTCCAGGCTGAGCGAGGAGATCATACTCTGGACAAGCTGGGAATTCGGCTTCGTGGAACTCGATGACGCCTACACGACAGGCTCTTCGATAATGCCGCAGAAGAAGAACAGCGACATGGCGGAGCTCATCAGGGGGAAGACGGGACGCGTCTACGGTTCTCTCATGGGAATGCTGACAGTACTCAAGGGCCTCCCTCTTGCATACAACAAGGACATGCAGGAGGACAAGGAAGGTCTCTTCGATGCTCTCGATACCACCGAGATGTGTCTTGAGGTGATGACGGGAATGATCTCTACCCTCAGGGCGAAGACGGAGAGGATGCGTTCCGCAGCTGGCGAAGGATTCATAAATGCAACCGACCTCGCCGACTATCTCGTGAGAAAGGGAATGCCGTTCAGAAGCGCCTACAAGATATCCGGTTCAATCGTGGCAGAATGCATCCGGAAGCATCTGACACTGGAGACCTTTCCTCTTGAAGAGTACAGAAAACACTCTCCGCTCTTTGAGGAAGATGTCTACGAGGCAGTCGATCTCGATAACTGCGTAAGGAAAAGAACAAGCACCGGTGCTCCGGGCAGAATTCAGGAGCAATTTGACTACATAAAGGAAAAACTCAATGAAAACAACTAAGAAAGCACTCATCATTCTACTCGCACTCGTTATGGTCGCATCCATATTCACATCATGCTCAAAGAGCGGCACTACTCTCGCCTCCGTCAAGAAGAAGGGTAAACTCAGCATCGCAACAAGTCCCGACTTTCCTCCCTTCGAATCCCTCACGGACAGCACGACTGTCGAGGGAATCGAGATAGACATCCTCCAGATAATCTGTGACAGGCTCGGCGTCGAACTCGAAATCAACCAGATGGACTTCGACTCCGTACTCCCCGGCGTACAGGCAGGCAAGTTCGATGTCGGCGTATCGGGAATATCGATTACGGAGAAGAGAAAGAAGAACGTTCTCTTCACCGATCCCTACTGCCTCGCAGCCCAGGCCATCGTCGTGACGGAATCGAGCCCGATCAAGAGCAAGGCTGACCTCGAAGGTAAGAAGGTCTCCGTGCAGACAGGAACGACGGCGGAGAGCTACACGATGGAGAACGGCTACAGCGTTTCCTCATTCGCGGCAAACAGCGACGCCGAGGCGGCTCTCACTTCAGGCAAGGTCGACGCATGGGTAATCGATGACCTCACCGCAGCAGAGATGGTCAAGGCCTACAACGAGACAGCAGAGGTAAAGCTTGTCGTGCTCGACGACCCGATGACGACAGAGCCCTATGCATTCGCATTCGCTCTCGGAAGCGACGACCTCGTGAATGAAGTCAACACTATTCTGAACGACCTCGTAAAGGACGGTACAGTCGCCGCAATCTTCGAGAAGTACGACGCACCGTACACAAGCCCCGAAACCAAATAATAGGAAACAGCATTTTGACAAACTGGCTAAGCAAACTCAACGAAACATTCATAGAGACGGGCTATTACTCGCTGATGCTCGAGGGTCTCAGGAATACGATCATCATAACCCTCGGAGCACTCGTTATCGGTGTCGTCATAGGCACGGTGATAGCCGTCATCAAATATCTCTCGGAAGACAACGCAGTATTGAAGGTGCTTTCGAAGATCTGTGACCTCTATGTAACAGTAATCAGAGGAGTGCCCGTGGTTGTGCTCCTTCTCATATTCTACTTCATCATCCTCAGCTCTGCCGACGGCATCACAGTCGGCATACTGACATTCGGAATCAACTCGGGTGCCTACATGGCGGAGCTCATCAGGAGCGGCATCAACGCAGTCAACCCCGGTCAGATGGAGGCGGGACGAAGTCTCGGAATGTCGAGAATGCAGGCAATGAGGAAGATCATTCTTCCCCAGGCTCTGAGATACATTCTCCCCGCAATCGGAAACGAGCTCATCGCACTCCTCAAGGAAACGGCAGTCGCAGGATACGTGGCAGTCGTCGACCTCACAAGAGCAGGCAACCTGGTAAGAAACAACACATACGACGCAGTCAATCCGCTGCTGCTTGTCGCCATCACTTACCTTGTCATGGTTGTCGCACTCTCGTATCTCCTGAAAAAATTCGAAAGGAGGCTCAGCCATGCTGTTAGAGGTAAATAATCTCAGGAAGTCTTTCGACGGTCTCGATGTCCTGAAGGGAATAAACTGCACCGTCGAAAAGGGAGACGTCATCTGCATAATCGGTCCCTCCGGAAGCGGCAAGTCCACGTTCCTGAGGTGTCTCAATCTCCTCGAGAAGCCGACATCGGGCTCAATCATCTTCGAAGGCGACGACCTTACCGACAAAAAGGTCGATCTCAACAGACACCGCCAGAAGATGGGCATGGTATTCCAGCAGTTCAACCTCTTTCCTCACATGACGGTCCTCGACAACCTCACCGTTGCTCCCGTAATGCTCAAGAAGATGACCCGAGCCCAGGCCGAGGAAAAGGGAAAGAAGCTTCTAAGGCGTGTCGGTCTCATCGACAAGGCCGACGCATGGCCCGACGAACTCTCCGGCGGCCAGAAGCAGCGTGTCGCCATAGTAAGGGCGCTCTGCATGGAACCGGACGTCATGCTCTTCGACGAGCCGACGAGTGCACTTGACCCGGAAATGGTCGGAGAGGTACTCGACGTTATGAAGGAACTTGCGGAAAGCGGAATGACCATGGTCGTCGTCACTCATGAGATGGGGTTTGCAAGGGAGGTCTCCTCACGCGTGTTATTCCTCGATGAGGGAGTAATAGCGGAGGAAGGAACACCCGACGAGATCTTCCATTTTCCGAAGAGCGAGAGACTCAGAACATTTTTATCAAAGGTATTATAAGGAAACGAACATGAATCTGAAGAACAGGAATTTTCTCAAGCTGCTTGATTTCACACCGGAAGAGATCCAGGGTCTCATAGACCTTTCACTCAAACTGAAGGACGAAAAGAAGAAAGGCATTCCCCACCGCATCTGTGAAGGAAAGAACATCGCACTCATCTTCGAGAAGACCTCGACACGCACACGCTGCGCATTCGAAGTCGCAGCAGCAGATCTCGGCATGCATTCCGTCTATCTCGACAGCAAATCCTCACAGCTGGGAAAGAAGGAATCCATTGCAGACACGGCACGCGTTCTCGGACGCATGTTCGACGGCATCGAATACCGCGGTTACGGCCAGGAGAGAGTCGATGCGCTTGCAAAGTATGCAGGAGTCCCTGTCTGGAACGGACTTACAAACGAATTCCATCCCACCCAGATTCTTGCTGACTTCATGACGATAGAGGAACACTTCGGAAAGCTGAAGGGAATAAAGCTCGTCTACATGGGAGACGCAAGATACAATATGGGAAACTCCCTCATGGTGGGAGCCGCCAAGATGGGAATGAACTTCACGGCATGCGCTCCGGAAGGCTACTTCCCTTCCAAGTCTCTCATTGAAGAATGTCAGAAGATAGCATCCGACACAGGAGCGACACTCTCCTTCGAGACAGACCCGGTTGCGGCAACGAAGGGTGCCGATGTCATCTATACGGATGTATGGGTGAGCATGGGAGAACCCGATGAAGTATGGGCGGAGAGAATAAAGGTACTGATGCCCTACCAGGTAAATGCGGCAATAATGGAGAATGCAGGCGGGCAGTGCCGCTTCATGCACTGTCTTCCGGCCTTCCACGACCTCGAAACGGAAATCGGAAAGGACATGAACAGGAAGTTCGGCGTCACGGCCATGGAGGTCACTGACGAGGTCTTCGAAAGCGGAAAGTCCATCGTCTTCGACGAAGCGGAGAACAGGATGCACACAATCAAGGCCGTTATGGCAGCAACACTTTGATGTGTTATTATATTCAAGCTTCAGCCCCGGAGAGTTTCCCCGGGGCTGTTCTTCAGGACAAATGAAGACGGTCCGACATGAGGGCCGCCCGTAGATTACCAGGTTGCTTCCTGGAGAACATTCAGAAGGTCTATGCGTGACTTCACTCCCGTCTTCTGGAAGATGTTAGCTATGTGGTTGTTGACCGTATTGACACTGATCTTGAGTTCGAATCCGATCTCCTTGTTGGTCATTCCCCTCTTGATGAGCCTTATGACCTCGAACTCCCTCTCTGTGATCTTGAACTCCGCATAGTCTTCCAGTTTCGGCTCCCCTGCCTTCTTCTTTTTCAGGCTGTCCTCCTCGGCCTTCTCTATGGCAAGGAACATGAACACGAGATGCATGATGAAGTATGCAAGGATGATTATCGAGAACGAGAGGCTTCTGAGCTGTCTGAAGACTGCAGAGAGCGCAAGAAGCGGAAGGGTTGCAAAGCTAATTATCGAGAATGTCCATGCAGCACACTTCACCAGCTTGTTCTCGATGGAGTTGCGGTTGGCAAGCATCATCGAGAGGCAGTAGATGACATTGACGGAGGCTATCACAGGCTGCAGAGCCTCGAGAACGGGAATGTCGAGAATCGTCGTGAGAACGGCCGATGCGCAGTAGCACAGACCTATTATGAAGGTTATGACAATCCCCGCCCTGCTCATGGGACGTGCTATCAGCCAGGACGCGAAGCGGCAGATGAAGACTACGAGAAACGAGCTGTCTATTATGTAGAAAGCCTCGAAGACGTAGTTCAGAACAAGTTGCGGGACCCCCTGGAAGAGGTAGTTTCCCGCAACGAGTTTAAGTGTATAGAATACCGCAAGACCCAGGAGAGTCGATGCAAGCACTATGTTCCACTGTGCCCATTTGTCACTGTTCTTCTTTGCCAGGACAATGGAAAGCGACAGGTTCATGGAGACTATGACGAGTGACGCCATAGATACAAGAACGGCAGCTTCGAGCATCAGAATCTGTTTCTTGCCTGGGACATGTTTGCCTTGCCGCAGACAGCCTTGAGATCATCGAAGAAGTCAGAAAGCGTCGTAGCCTTGAAGCCGGTATCCATCTCGGCGATGTCGTTGTACGAACGTGCATTCTGGTCTGCAACAGCAAGACGCGGATAGATCTTGAAGTTCATGTTGAGACCTTCCGTGAGGAAGTATCTTGCACTCAGTTCATATCCTTCGAATGCAGCCTGGCATCTCCTGACGAGTTCATCCTTCGTGACAAGCTTGCGGGGAGACATCTCGAAGAGAGCGAAGTACAGGTCGAATGACGGAGCGAAATAGAGCATTCTCACACGTTTCTTCTCGGCACTCTCCTCTGTTCTCGCCACATCTTCAATCGTGACGCCTACGTCATCAAGACCGAATACGCACCACACCGATGTATACTTGCCCTTGTTTCTCAGTGAGCTTGCCTCGCTGAGCATCTTTTCAAGGTTCGAAGACGAACTCTTCTGTACTGTAAGGTTGGAATACCTGCAGTCCTTTCTGAGCTGTGAGAAGAAGATTGTCTCGGCGTCCGTAGCGCAGAGCATGAGCATTGAGCCCTTTACCTCTATTTTATTCTTTTTTCTGATAGTCATTATTTAGTCTCCTTTTTGTTCTGGAAACAGAAATCACTCTCGATCGGAAGAGCACCGAATACACCCTGCAGATAAGCATCATAGACAGAAAGCTTGCTCTTCACACCCCTGAAGTCCGCAAGTGATACGAACTCCGTCGAGCTGTCCTCACCTTTCTCCGCGAACCAGATTGAATCTCTTCTCATGAGGCCCTTCTCGAGGAGTGCCGGGTTGCAGTCGACTACGATGAGCTGGCTCTGTGTGTCGTTTGCATGGAAGAGCTCGACGATGTGGCAGAGAACGTACGGATGCAGGAGCTGTCCGAAGTCATCGATGACGATTGTCTTCTCGCCTGTGAATGCCTCGAAGAACGATACTGCTATGAGGATGAGTCTTCTCAGCGAGAGCGACTCGTTCATGAACGTCTGACCGTAGGCTTCTGTTCCCTTTGCATTGACATAGCAGTGGCTGATACCGACAGTCTCCATTCCCTTGTCGTTTCTGAGTACCTGCAGGCGGTAGATATCCGTGATGTCAAGTGCCCAGAGGAAGTTCACAATCTGATCCGACCAGTCGGGATGAGCCTTGAGAGCTTCAACGATGACCTTCTCTGCACTTGCACCGTAGCCGAGAGGAAGAACGTCGAGTGTGTTCTCGAACCATGAATAGAGTTCGGATGCCGTAGCTCCGCCCTTGAGTGCGGCGCCCGCAAGGAAGGATCTGTCTTCCGAAAGCTTTGCAGCCTGTCTCTTCTTCTCGCCTCTGTAATACTTGCCGAAGCGGTACGTGTACCCGCCGTTCTCGTAAATACGCTCGAACATGACCTTCTTCGAGCCGTTGATTACATAATACAGTGATTCCTCATAGAATCTTTCCTGTGTAGCCTTGATCTTGTAGATTGCAACGATGCTCGGCTTTTCCTCGTCTCCGGCAACGCCCTTGTCGAGGAGAATCTCCATCGTGATCTCGCACGGACGTGTCTTGCCGTCTCCGTATGCGAATGCCGCCTTTGCAAGATATCTCTTCAGAGGATTGGGAGAATCCTCGGCAGCGAAAAGAATACCCTTTACAGCCTCGAGAGCCCTGATGAATGAACTCTTACCTGCTCCGTTCGGTCCGATGATGGCGCTGGACTTGAGAACGTTGAATTTATCTGTTCCCGCAATAGTCTTGCTCAGATCCATCCTCTTGTCACTCAGAGCGACGAATGAAATAGTCTGGCTCTCCTTCACAGACTTATAATTTGCAAGTGTCATTGACAATAGCATGGGATTACCTCCGAATTTACCTAAATGATAACAGAACCTGCAAAAAAATCAAAAAATGAATCTTCCGGCCCTTTATGACGAAATGATGTCCCGGAAAGCCCGGAATAATCAAGTAGAAATGAACGCTTTTATTGCATTAAACGTCAATTTAATTATGAATTACACTAGGCTATGGAACATCATTTACAATATTTTACAGAAAACAACTTAATAAATGTTAAGCTTTTTATATTCCTGACCCGTCAGAGAAGATACTCATAGGGAGAAACATAGGCGCTGCTGTCGTCAGTTTTGACCTCGAACTGTTTCTGTGTCTCCTCATTCTTCTGCTTCAGAGTGAGAAGCTTCGAGTAGAGATAGTCAACCTCGCTGTCATCCTTTCCCTTCGTCCGGATGTCAGAGAGAATCGAAATCGCGCTTTCCAGGTCACCGTCACATGCAAGGATGAGGGCGGCATTGTATCCCGAAGGAACATGGCCGTTATTCTCGTATGCGGTCCTGAAGAGAGTCAGGGCGTAGTCCAGATTGCCGTTTTCGGCCGCCCTGTATGCCTCCTCGACGGACTCCAGTTTCGGGCTGTTGTCCTTGAGCGTGACGTCTGTGTAGCGGCGTGTCGGAATGAAGTCACTCTCGATGTCATAGATTCTGTCCGAGATTGCCCGGGAAACAAGCTCCGATACACTCTTCACCAGACTGAGAGCGCCGTAATAGTAATTATTCGGATCGAATGTCCCCCAGTCCGTTTCCGTGGAGCTGTATTCCCTGACGGTCACGATTCTGTTGTTTGCCGTATCGAGCACGGTAAGCGTGAAGGAGACGGATGCAGTCCTGTAGAGTGTGTAGACGGTGCTTTCAATTCCTCTGTAGTCCTTCACGATTTTTGCGTCTATATATTCATTCGTCTTCACGGACGTGATCTTGGGTATGATGAGCGCATCGACTCCTTCAGCCGAGAGAAGTGCGGACGGATCCTTACCCAGTCTGTAATAGGAGTCGAAGATTGAAGAGGTCTTCTCCCTTGAAAGCGTCGAATAGTATGATGAACCGCCGAAAACACTGTAGACCATATCTGTAAGCTTCGATGCAGACATCTCTCCGACGTACCTGTCATCGTCCAGCGTCACGAAATCATAGTAAAGGATTCTGGGGTCGAGCGGGTAACTGGAATACTTCACCGTCGAGGAAAGCGGAGTGTAGTCCCTGTATGTCGAAGCATCGGCGACCGCAACGCTGCGGTAGCTGCTCATATTGATGTTCGACGGCTGATTGTATGGAATGCTCAGGACTGTCTGGCACGATGAAAGCAGAAGAACAAGAGCGACGAGAAATGCTGTAATCAGAATGTGTTTTTTCATATTCCTGTATCCTTTTCCTTCTTATGTTACACCATTATAAACAACGACAAAAGGGGGAAAGGATACACCTGCAATGTAGACATTCTCCCTTCTTTCAATATAATCCTCTTTTATGTATCCTGACTTTCCAATTGATGAAGATGATGATTACGATGAGGAGGAGGAAGACTGTCCGGTAACCGTTGAGAATGCGGACGACGACGATTTCTCCGACATCGGCGAAGATGAAATGGAGGACCTCGAAGACGAAATCTTCGATCTAGGATTTTAGATGCAGAAAAAAAAGATAGACATATCAAAGCTTCCCTTCGACAGCAGATACCTCCGGCGCCTCATACTTCCGCTTGCAGCAGAGACCGCACTCTCCGTTGCAGTTGGTTTTGCCGATACGATGATGGTGGCGCAGGCGGGAGAAGCCGCAGTCAGCGGTGTCAGCTGCGTCAATACCATACAGAATCTTCTGATACAGGTCATAATGGCATTTGCCACCGGAGGAAGCGTCGTTGCATGCCAGCTTCTCGGGATGGGAGAGAAGGAAAGAGCAAGGAAAAGCTGCAAACAGCTGATGAACATCGTGACAGCAGTCTCAACGGTGACGGCAGTGCTCCTTCTCGTCTTCAACGAGGAAGTCATAGACTTCATCTACGGCTCGATAGAGAAGGAGGTGTTCTCGTCAGCCGTCGACTACTCCGTACCGATTCTCATCAGCATGCCTTTCTATGCCGTGCTCAGCGCCTCCAATGCGATAAGCCGCTCGATGGGTCGCAGCAGAGTGACGATGAATGTCTCCATAATCGTCAACGTCATAAACGTCGTCGGCAATGCCATCTTCCTCTTCTCGTTCAACATGGGCGCTCTGGGAGTCGGAATCGCATCATGCATATCACGTATGGTGGGGGCCTCGATCATGTTCGTCATCGTGTGCAACACAAAGAGGGAACTCTACATCCCCTCGCCGCACAGACTTGAATTCGACAGATCGATTTCGAAGATGATTCTTCACCAGGCCGTTCCGACAGGAGCGGAGAAGTGTCTCTTCCACTTCGGCAAGATTCTGATTTCCTCGACGATAGCTTCATTCGGAACCGCGAGCATCGCGGCCTATGCAGTATTCAACAACATGGAGACCCTTGTGGACATCCCCGGCAATGCGATATCTCTGGCAGCCATAACCGTAATCGGACAGTGCTGCGGAGCAAAGGAGTACGACGAGGCGATGTACTATGCCCGGAAGCTCCTCCGCATCTCGACGTTCTGCATGTTCATATTCGGTTCCGTGAGCTTCCTGCTCACGCCGTGGATCGTCTCACTCTACGGTCTCTCTGAGGAAGCCTCCTCCCTGGCTGTGCTCACAGTCAGGATAGACTGTGTCTGCCGTCTCTTCTGGTCGCTTGCATTCGTCACGCCGAACATTCTCCACGCAGCGGGCGACGTGAAGCTTGTCATGATCACCGCAGTGCTTGACATGTGGATCTGCCGTGTCTTCTTTGCACATGTCCTGGGAGTATACTGCGGCCTCGGGCTCCTGGGGACACAGATGGGAATGTGGCTCGACTGGCTTGTGAGAATCGTGGTCTTCTACCCGAGACTGCTCAGCGGCAAATGGAAGACGAAGGGACTGAAGCTCGAAGAACCGTAAGCCCTTGCGCCTCCGCTCTTTTGGCGTCATACTTTTTTCCATGGAAAAAGAATCACTTAAAGAGGCATCCCTTCTGATGTCCTTCATTTCATCGTCCCCATCACCCTATCATGTGGTGGACAATGCAGAGAAGATGCTCCTCGAGAGCGGTTTCCTTCCCCTCGACGAGAAGAAGCCGTTCGGAGTAAGGAGAGGAAAGTCATATTTCGTGAAGCGCTCGTCATCGGCGCTCATCGCATTCAGAGTTCCCGAAGAGCCGGAATATTTCCGCATTGCGGCATCTCATACGGATTCACCCTGTTTCAAGATCAAATGGAATCCGGTGGTGAAGGGAAAGGAATGTCCGTCAAGGCTCAATGTCGAAGGATACGGCGGGCTTCTGCTTTACACATGGTTTGACAAGCCGCTCTCGGCTGCGGGCAGGGTGTTCTTCGATAAGGACGGGAAGACGGTCGAGAAGCATGTCGATCTTTCATCATTCCTCTCCCTTGTGATTCCGTCCCTTGCCATCCATCAGAACCGGGAAGCCAACAACGGCTGGAAGATATCACTCCAGAAGGAGATGCTGCCTCTTTTCAGTGACGGTGACGAGGAATTCCTCTCCCTCCTTGCTTCAGTATGCGGATGCGCGATAAATGACATAAGAGACTTCGATCTCTTCCTCTACAACAGAACGCCGGCCGCATTCAGCGGTGTGAACAGCGAATACTTCTCATCACCGAAGATTGACGATCTCGAATGTGCGTTCACATCCCTCCGGGCCATCACATCCGTCGAAAGCCGGAATGCCGTAAGCATGGTCGCACTCTTCGACAACGAGGAGACGGGAAGCGGAACGATGCAGGGAGCACTCTCCGACTTCCTGGAGTCGGTCATCGAGAGGACAGCACTTTCACTGGGATGGAACAGCGAGGAGAAATATATGGCCCTCGCCTCCTCGTTCATGCTGAGTGCCGACAACGGACATGCGGTACATCCCGCCTATCCGGAGAAGAGCGACATTACAAACAGACCCAGAATGAACGGAGGAATCCTGCTCAAGTATGCTTCATCACAGAAATACACGACAAGCGGCGAGACAGGAGCCTGGACACGAGACCTGATTGAGAGAAACGGACTGCCGTATCAGATTTTCTACAATCACAGCGACATGCCGGGAGGTTCGACGCTAGGGAATCTCTCGACACAGAAGATTTCAATCAGGACAAGTGACATCGGATGCGCACAGCTGGCGATGCACTCATCCTACGAGACTGCAGGAACAGAGGACGTTCTTACAATGGAGAAACTCTTCAAGGCCTTCCTTTCGGAGTGAACCGGCAGTGTGAACGCTGCAGACGGGAGGATGGGCAACCCCTCTTCCCGGCAAGCCGGGTCCTTATCCCTGATGAAAGATACTCGACAACGAGGATGAGAGAGACGAGGCCCAGAAGAACAGCGCCCGCCTGACTCCACTTGTATCCGTTTATGGCAAAGACAAGAGGTGCCCCTATCCCTCCGGCGCCTACGAGACCGAGAACCGCTGTATCCCTTAAATTCATGTCAAAACGATAGATGAGAATGCTCATGAATGACGATGCAAGCTGCGGAATTACCCCGAACCTTATCTTGCATAGGGTGCTGCAGCCCGCAGCGGAGAGAGACTCCAGGATTCCCCTGTCCATCTCCTCCACTACTTCACTGAACACCCTGCTGATCATACCGATGGAACATACGCTCATCGTGAGCACTCCGGCAAACGGTCCCGGCCCTGTCACACGTATGAACATGAGACCGTAGACAAAGGCGGGTACAGTCCGGACTGCCATCACGAAGGTGCGGACGGCAGCGGCAACGGGACGCACTGTCATGTTAGACGATGACAGAAATGCCAGCGGGATGGAGATGAGAGCGCCGATGAGTGTTCCGAGAAACGCTATCGAAAGTGTCTCCAGAAGAAGATACGGCACACCGTCCGTGCTGAATGAGAAGAGGAGAGATGTGTCGGGATGAAAAAGGCCGTGGATGATACTTCCAGCGACAGCAAGAGAGTTCACTTCACTGCCGCCTCTTCCCGATAATACGGAGGAAGACCAGAGAACAACGGCGAGAGAGGCGGCAAAAACCGCAGGAAAGAAGAATCCCTTTCCTCTGCTGTGAAGAATCTCCTCCTTTGTCATTCCTGTCATGGAGGCACTTCCGGACCGTCCTTTCAGCAGTCTTTTCCTGAGAAAGCCGCTTACATGTTCAGTGATGACGACGGAGAAGAAGAGGACGACAAGAATCATGCCGACTCTGGGGTAGTTTCTCAGCCCTATCTGGGAATTGAGAATCAGACCTATGCCTCCCGCTCCGACGTAGCCGAGGACCGAGGCACAGCGCATATTGCCCTCGAAGCAGTAAAGGCAGGACGAAAGATAGAAGGGAAGCACCTGCGGTATGACGGAAAGGATGAAGGCTTTCGTCTTCGTGCATCCCAGAGAAAGCATGGCCATGAAAGGCGACATGTCGACAGTCTCGATTTTTTCATAGAGAAGTTTTCCGACGTATGAAAAAGTGAAGACTGCAATAGCCGTGGTTCCAGCCCTGGTTCCAAGTCCGAATATGAACGTAACGACAAGTGCGGTTATGAGAGTCGGAATGGTTCTGAGAAGGGAGAAGAGAAATCTGAAGAGGATGACAACAGCCCTGTTCTTCACCATGTTCGACGATGCGGCCGCTGCGGCTGGAAATGCGAGAAGCGAGCCTGTGACGGAACCGATGATACTCATCTTCACGGTATCGAGAAGAGGCTTCCAGATGGAAGGAAGATAGCTGAAGTCAGGAGGAAACATTCTCGTAAGGATTGTCCAGAACTGGCCGCCTCTCTTCACAAGGGTTGAAATTCTGAAGCCCGTTATCTTCATTGAAATGACAGCACAGACGAAAAGGACAGAGAAAACGAACAGAGCACAGCTTCTCTTCTCCTGAACCTTCTTTCCGGAGGAGATGGTAATTTCATGTGAGAGGAAGGGAAGGAAAACTCTCACGGCATCTCTCCGCCGTAGATTTCAGCCAGGACGGCGCTGTCCATATTCTCAGCCTTTCCGTCATAGATGATTCTGCCGTCCCTGATACCTATTATCCTGTCGACATACTCGAGAGCGAGATCCACATGATGGATATTGATGAGTACGGTGATGTTCCTCTCCCTGTTGATCCTTTCCAGGTCATCCATTACGGTTCTTGCCGTCACGATATCGAGCGAGGCTACAGGTTCATCGGCAAGAATAATCACCGGATTCTGTGCAAGAGTACGGGCCAGGGCAACTCTCTGCTTCTGTCCGCCCGAAAGCTCGTCACAACGGACATACGCCTTCTCGAGGAGTCCGAGATTATCGAGTTCATCGAGAGCCTTTCTCCTGTCGCGCTCGCTGTAAAGTCCGAGAAGAACCCTCCACAGCTTCATGTCGGGGGCAAACGAGACGAGGACATTCCTGATCACGCTTATGCTCGGGATGAGATTGAATGACTGGAATATCATGCCGATACGCCGTCTGAAAAGTCTCAGTTTCCTTCCCCTCAGAGACCTGACATCCTCTCCGTCGACCAGGACTCTTCCATCCGTAATGTCAATCATCCGGTTCACGCTGCCGAGAAGTGTGGACTTGCCAGCGCCTGAGAGACCGATTATCCCGACGAACTCCCCCTGTTCTATCGTAAGAGATACATCATCGAGCGCCCTGACTCCGCCCGGATATACTTTCTTCACATGATCGAAGACTATCATGGGCTTGCTATCTCAGGATTCTCTGGGCCAGGCGGGCGGAATCATAATCGGAATCCAGAGCATCCACATAGCCGTAGTGATTGTATATCTTAAGTATCTCTCTTCCCTCTTCCGTCCCGGCAATCGAGATGAAGGCCTTTGTGAGAGCATCCACAAAAGCGCTGTCCTGCATCTTCTCGCTTGTTTTCGAAATGCTTATCGTATCGTTCATGATCATGTCGGTCACACCGATGACGCTGACTTCATTCCAGATGGAATCATCTCTCTTCCATTCATCCGTCCATTTCGAGACATAATCCTGTCTGGCATCCGCGTAGCATGTTATGATGTCGTACATTCCCGATGAAAGTCCTGCAAATGCGGAGGCATATGTCGTCTGAACCGCCTTCGAGAGATCGGCAACCGTCTTTCCGTAACGCTCGTAAAGCCAGATGGAGGGATAGACGTACCCCGCAGACGACGTCGTGGTACCTACGCCCCATGAACAGGAGTCGAGTTCCTCCCAGGCCGGTTCCTCGCCTCTCTCCACCTTTTCGACGAGCGCCTTTCCCTTTTCGGTCACTCCGGAGAGAATGAGCGCGCGATATCCCGTAACAAGACTGTCGCTGTTTTCAGTGGGCTTATCGGCATTCCATACCTTCGGATCGTCGCTCTCGATGCTCTTTCCCTTTCTGAGAGCTGTAAGTATCACCTCGGCTCCGTCATCATACTTCACGTATGTACCCGCCGGGATGAATGCCACATCGGTCGTTCCGGCGTCAAGAGCCTCACCTGCAGCCTCATAGTTCGTCGAAACCGTTATCTTCACATTCCCGACTGTCCAGCCGTACTTTGCAAGTTCCTCCTTCAGAAGAGTACCCAGAGGTGCAGTGGAAACAACTATGTCCTCTACATCACGGGAGGGAACGAAGGTTATCGAGAGCGTATCAATGACAGATGAGTCCGCCTTCTCAGCCGATGCACCGGCATGTAGAAGAAAAAGCGTGAACGCAACCATCAGAAAAACAAGTAATCTCTTCTTCACGTGCGCATTCCTCAGTTATCATCGCAGTCGAATTCAGCCTCGATTGTCACCTTCAGCGGTGGTGCAGGTTCACGGCTCCGCATGTATATGAGCATCAGTGTTATTCTCCACAGCTGCTCGGAAGCCATTCTGACCACCGGATAGCCGGTCTTCTCATGTCCCAGATCGATGTCGCGTCTGAGTATTACAAGAGGCGGTCTTTCTACAGATGAAAGATACTCAAGCACACCTTTTTCCACAAGCTGTGTTCCGAGGATGATGGCATCGGGATTCTTTTTCATCACCGATTCCGCCATTTCATAGCCGGAAGCATCGGTAAGATCCCCGATTTCGATGAGTTCCTCGCTGTAGATATCATTATCCTTCATGAGATTCTTGATTGCTTCGACTCTTCTGCGTCCTATCGTGATGCCTTCCTCCTCACTTATTCCGGAGATGAAGGCAACTCTGCGGCATTCCTTCTTCTTGAGATAGTCGATTGACTTCACGACGGCACAGTCATAGTCGATGAACATCTTGTCAAACGGCACATGGTCATCGTGATTGTTTAGAAAAACGATGTTGGTCGACGAGAAGAGCATCTCGTCAATCTCCTCCTGACTGAAAATGCCGACACCGATGATGGCATCGACCAGGCGGGGACTGCCCTTCTCGAGGCGGGAGAACACATAGTCCACACGGCTTTCCGAAAGAGGAATAAGGGTTGAATAATCGAATTCATCCCTTCTTGACGCCGGCACGCTGTGCCAGTCGGCAATGGCGACCTCGATTGTATTGTCTCCCCTCTTCTTCTGTCTGGGGGTCTTGTAACCCATCTCGACTGCAGCCTTCATGACTGCCAGACGCACGGATTTGGACGCCACGAAATCCGGGTCCCTGTTGAGAATCCTGCTGATTGCAGCGGGAGAAACATTCACTCTCTTTGATATGTCTGCTAGTGTTGCCATAGCCAGATTCTAACCCACCATCTTTCCGGATTCCACTGAAAAACTTAATCCTTATCTGAAAATTTACCGGAGTTTTTTACCAAAAAGAGAAAACCGTCCGATAACGAACGGTTTCTGACTTATTTTTCCGGCTCCGCAGCCTTCCACAGTTTCTCGAGACTGTAGAACTCTCTCAGCTCCGGACTCATCAGATGAATGACGATGTCACCGCAGTCTATAAGCTCCCAGCCGTCATCTCCGGGAGTCTTATGACGGTTGTTGACGCCGAGTCCCATTCCGTTGAGCTCCGTCCACAGCTGATGGACGACACCTTTGAGGTGTCCTACACTCGTGACGGTGCCTATGACGAATGCGTCGGTCCACGAGCAGTCATCCAGGTCGACGACTGTGACATCCTTCACATTATGATCGACAAGATATGCTTCGATTCTTGCTGTCTGTTCCTTTACTTTCTCTTTCATAATCATATACCTCTAAAATCTTCCGCCCGACGTGATGTAATCATAAAGATCCGCCGTCACTTCCGCCATGCCGCCCTTATCACGGTCAAGGTAGGGCTTCTGCATCTCTATAATCAGTGCCGTCATCTCCTCGAGTGTGCTTTTCTCCATTATATCCAGTCTGTCCTTTTCCGAGAGATGTTTTCTTCCGGGTTCCATATAATCAGCTATATAGAGGACAGCTCCGAGACTTCCCATATCCCTTGATCCGAGCGTATGATGCCTTACGGCCTTCTTCATGTCTTCTCCGACGTTCTCTCCGCAGTCAGCGTCAAAGTGCAGGGCTGCGAGGGCACCGTGCAGGAGCATCGGCTCGCTCTTCTCCTCCGCTGTCAGTACAAATCCCGCCTTCTCGAGTTCATCCACCGATTCTGCGGTTGCCGAATAGCGGTAGGCATCATGGTAGATTCCTGCACAGAGCGCGGCTTTTTCGTCAAGACCGAAACGCCGCGCAAGATAGAGCGATGTCTCTGCAACCCCCAGGGAGTGGATGAAACGCGATGGCTTGATCATGCCCTCAACTTTTGACTTCAGTTCCGTATAATCCATTTTCCTCTATATACTCCCTGACGCTGTCGCTCACCATTGAAAGGTCTCCCTCCCGCACGGCCGTGCTCGATGCCACCGTCTGGACGCTCTCTATATAATGCACTTCGAATGCGTCGAGGGACGGATGAACACTGTAATCCCTGACGAAGCACCAGAAGCGGACATGATCCTCAAGATATGTGCTGTCATGCCAGCGGGGAAGTCCCTCAAGAAGATCGTCCCCGATTATGAAGTTAACCTTTCCGTCATCCTCAAGCAGGGGGAAAAGACTCCGGATCGTGTCGGATGTGTAGCTTACGCCCTTCTTTCTCCCCTCCATGTCAGACACGACGATGCTGAGGCTGTCACAGGGATAGAGGTCCGAGTAGTCCAGAACGGCAAGATTGAGCATCGCCATTCTGTCATCGAACGGAGCAGTCTTCCTTTCCCTCTTGAAATTAGAGACAAAATTGGGAATGACATAGAGCGTCGTTATATCCGTAAGCTCGCTCACGGAGTGGAAAAGGTTTATGTGCCCCATGTGAACGGGGTCAAACGTTCCGCCGAGAACGGCCTTCTTCTCACTCTTCATCACGGTAATAGGCGTCCTTGTCCATCTTCGACGTGAACCCGCTCTCTTCCGTCTTTCCGCTCACACCGGCCATGGAGGCGAACTCAAGCTTGACAGGCTCGAGCAGGGAATCATCGTATATCGAAAGGGGAAGGACGGTCATCGAGGATGAATACTTCGCCTTCAGACGTTCGAACCTCTCCGCCGTTCCGTCTTCGTCTATCTTCGTTCCGATAAGCATCGTCGGCTTCGCACTGAGTTCTTCAGAGTACTTCTCGAGCTCTCCGTGCAGAATGTCGAATGCATCCAGATAATTGTCATCGCTGAGGTCGACAAGATAAGCCAGTCCCTGCGTACGGGAAATATGACGGAGGAACTTGAAGCCCATGCCGAGTCCTTCGCTCGCGCCTTCGATTATTCCCGGGATGTCGGCAAGCACAATGTCCCTGTCCCACATTCTCATGACACCCAGCTGCGGAATCTTCGTTGTGAACGGGTAACCCGCGACCTTGCTCCTGGCATTCGTCAGGAGATTGAGAAGACTTGACTTTCCCGCATTCGGAAAGCCCACGAAACCTATATCCGCGATGACGAGAAGCTCGACGCCTATGCGCATTGCCACGCCTTTCTCTCCCGGCTGGGCAAAACGCGGGGTCTGATGGGTTGCTGTCCTGAAATGCCAGTTGCCGAGTCCGCCCTTGCCGCCTTTAAGGAATACGAATCTCTCACAGGAGGAAAGATCCTTGATGATTTCTCCCGTTTCGGCGTTCTTTATGACGGTTCCAGGAGGAACAGGAATCTCTATATCCCGTCCGTCCCTGCCGTACATCCTCGCTCCCTGTCCCCCCCTGCCGTTCTCGGCACGGTAGACACGGACCATCTTCAGATGACCGAGAGTCCTGAGATTTTCCTTCACGACAAAGATGACATCGCCTCCGCGACCGCCGTCTCCGCCGTCCGGGCCTCCCTTGGGTACGAACTTTTCACGACGGAAGGAGACGCAACCTGCGCCTCCATCCCCTGATTGTACATCGATATATGTTTCGTCTGAAAATCCAAACATATGGATGAGTTGATTAGTTTTCTGCCTCGACAGCTACGATTGTGCAGTACTTTCTGTTTCTTCTTTCGTAGAACTTGACTGTTCCTGCAACCTTAGCAAAGAGTGTATAGTCAGTACCACAGCCGCAGTTTTCACCAGCGTGAATCTTTGTACCGTGCTGACGGACGATGATCTCACCAGCCTTTACAAGCTGTCCACCATACCTTTTGACGCCAAGGCGCTGAGCATTGGAATCACGACCATTGCGGCTTGAACCACCACCTTTCTTATGTGCCATACTTCTGCCTCCTTAGCATTCAATCTTGTTGATTGTAATCTGGGTGTACTTCTCTCTGTGTCCCTGGGTTCTTCTGTAACCCTTTCTTCTGCGGAACTTGTAGACCTTCACCTTGTCACCTTTGACTTCTTCACCGACTGTAGCGAGAACCTTTGCGTTTTCAACACATGGTGTGCCGAATACAGCATTTTCTCCATCTACGACAGCGAGAACCTTACTGATCTCATAGGAGGAACCTGCCTCCTGAGGGATTCTGTCGACAAGAAGCACTGCGCCTTCTTCAGCCTTGTACTGCTTGCCCAGGATTTCTACTAATGCGTACATGTGTTTATCCTTTTCAATTAAAGATACCTGAATTCTGCATTTTGTCCGCCGCTCAATCAACAGGCCGGAAAAAGAATATCCGGAGAAAGGGAGGAAAAAACAGATAGACAACCGACCGTTCGGTTGGTATTCTTTTCATATGGCAACATCAAAACGCAGTCAGATAATATCACAGGCATCAGAGATTATAGCCTATGAAGGAATGGAGAACTTCTCGCTCTCCGTTCTGGCGGAGAGAGTCGGGATATCAAAGGCGACACTCTACAACTACTTCAGAAGCAAGGATGAGATAGTCACGGCGATAATCGAGGAAGGACACGGTTCATTCATGAAGAAGGGCTTCCGCATCAGCCTCGGCGGCTCCGTCAGAGAAGTGCTTCTCTCACTGGCCTCCCACTGGATGGAGATTTTTCTCTCCGATGAACACACTCTCTGGCTGAGAGTCGTATTCTCCATGCACCTCGTGAATCCTCTCTGCAGCGACGAATACAGATCAATTACGCTCATGCTGCGCTCCCAGGCCCAGGTTGTCATATCCTCCTTCAACCTTGCCCCGATGTATCAGAATACGCTGACCCAGCTTTTCTCGTCGCTCCTTCTGACCCGGCTTGAACACGCACTCGAAGGCGAAGAGATAAACCTGGAGGAGGACATCGGAGGGGTAGCCGCCCTTGTTGAAAAAGTAAAATGAAGTTTTTTCAAAAACTCTGTTGACGCTGTCGGGAAAATTGTCTATATTTTCATCTGTCATGTGGGAGTAGCGAAGCTGGTTATCGCGCTGGCCTGTCACGCCGGAGATCGCGGGTTCGATCCCCGTCTCTCACGAATACATTATAACTCCAGTAACCAGCTGGAGTTATTTTTTTTGACTCATTTTCTGTACGTTATTCCTTCAAGGTCCAGAAGCGCAGTCTTCCTTTCAATTCCTTCCGAATAACCGACAAGAGCTCCGCCCTTTCCAAGAACTCTGTGGCAGGGAATGATTATCGGAAACGGATTGCTGCCGACAGCGCCGCCGACAGCCTGGGCACTCATCCTTCTGATTCCTCTTCTCTCTGCAATGACTGAGGCAATATCGGCGTAGGTCATTGTCTCTCCATATCCTATTGTCCGCAGAATCCCCCACACTTCCTTCTGGAACGGTGTTCCTTCGATGAGAAGAGGTATATCGGAGAAGGATGGCTTGAGAAGCGCAAAGTATTCATCAAGATGCTTCTCCGTTCTTCTTGTCACGGCATCACCGCCGACGGGGATGTCCTTTAACGGGGCAGGATTGAATGTAAGTTTCAGAAGGTGTTCTCCGTCCGAAAGCAGAGCCATCTCTCCGAGCGGAGACAGATAGATGCTTCTTGTCATCATGTATTTCTTTTTGCCTCCAACTCGGCGCCGTAACGGCATATCACCGAGGCAAGAAGTATCATGGCGCCGAGAGAGAGCATGGAAGACGGGTCGTATTCCATTATTACAGAGCCGTTGAAGACATGCTCGGTCGAAAATGTCAGGAGAATGATTGTCAGAAGTTCGAAGAAGAACGGGAAGACGATTGTCGCAATCCCCAGCGACCGGAGATTGACATAGTTCTCATTCCTGAACGGTGTTCCGCTCCCGACTTCTAGCGCAAAGTAACGGTACGCCGAATTCCAGAGATACGTGTGTCCGATGAAATAGACAGTAAGCGCGATGACATAGATGATGGCATCGAGGGATGCAAGCCTGGATGAGTCACCTAAAAGTCCGCCTATGGTGAAATTCCTCACGTCGTTGCTCATCTCGCCGGAAAGGATGAAAGCCATCAGGACTATTATGGAAGCAGTGACCATGAAGATGGATGCAAAGAGGAATATCCTGCTGATGATCTTTCCTATGCGTGCCAGCTTCTGCAGTTTATCAAGAGTTTTCATTGCTGGAATTGTACCGTCTCCACGTACCATAATCAATCTGTCAGGCCCTCTATCTCGGCTTCTGTCAGCTCCCTCACTTCTCCTCTTTCAAGTCCCGAGAGCGTGATTGAGCCTTCTCTAACCCTCTCCAGTGCGGTGACGGAGAGCCCCTTTACCCCCATCATTCTCTTCACCTGATGGTATTTTCCCTCCGTGATTGTCAGGAGACTTCTGTTTTCATCAAGCTTTCTGAGAAGAGCGCTTCTGCAGACCGTACCGTCCCCCAGCACGAGTCCGTTGCGGAATTCTTCGATGATTTCCTCGTTCACCGTTCCTGTATGCGTCACCAGATACTCCTTCTCCACATTCCTCTTCGGTGATATCAGGCGGTGCGCAAGAGGACCGTCATTGGTGAAGAGAAGAACTCCTGTCGTATCCTTATCGAGGCGTCCGACAGGATAGAGGCCGAGGCGGAGAAGACGGGGCGGAAGCAGCTGCATCACCGTTCTGTCCCGCGGATCGTCGGTACTCGTGACATAACCAGCGGGCTTGTTCATGACCGCCACCACCCTGTGCCGGGTTTCGATTCTCTCCCCGTCGAGGAGTATTTCCGCATCCGGCTCTATTTTCATATCGGGAGAAGACGGCTCCTCACCGTCAACGAGAAGTCTCCTCTTCCTCACAAGATCCCTCACTTCACGCCGTGTGCAGACACCGGAGGAGGAAAGGATTTTATCAAGACGTTCCATATCTTCCATTCTCCTAGAAGGATGTGCCGAATGTCAGCGAGAGAAGAGGATAGAATCTTTTCCTGCTGTCGAACGAGAATGAAGAGGAAAGTGTCAGTGAAAGGTTTCTCCATCCGGAGAACGGAATCCACTCCCCTTCAAGTCCGACCGTCCACACACGGAGGATTTCACCTTCAAGACTGAGCCATCTCTCCTTAGATGATTTTTCTACCGGAGTGTCTATCGTTATGTCACCGCGCATGAGAAGCGAGCCGTATCCTTCAATGCGGAAATCCTCATTCTCGTATGAGATGGAGAGCTTTGAGAGTATCGTTCCGGGACCGTACGGGAAGCCGATGTAGAAGCAGTCATCCACGTCGACAAAGCCTCCGTTCGACGAATAATAGCGGTAGGGAAGCATGATCTTGCCGTATTTGTCGCTTGTAAAGCCACCGCCTCCGTCGTCGCTTCTTCTGTTGTAGAGCCAGTTCGTGGCCCAGTACGCTTCTCCTTCAAGATGGAGACCTCCGTCTTCCCGCAGAGTGTTCTCTCTCATCATATAGTCACTGTTGCGTCTTATCGGAGATGTGAACTTTTTCCCGTATGAAATATGCCAGTCGAAGCCTGCTGCAAACCCGAGGGCCGTGGGCTTGAGGTTGTTGCTCTCGTTCCTGAGACATATGTCATCCTGGGCGTAGAGAGCCCAGAGCCTGACGGATTTTATCTTGCCCTCGATGGAAAGCTCTATCATCACATTCGAGTGTTCCTCCTGGTACTGATTGTGCCAGAGCACGAACGGGGTGAAATCCACAAGGGAGGGAGTAGTATCATAGACCAGATTGAGCTCGCTGAGGCCTATTATGAAATTCTTTCTCTCGTACGATACCTTGTGTATGAATACCGTCTTCATTACATCGGAATCTGTTTCCGTCTTCGCTCTGTTGAATACGGCATTGGCGGATGAGAGAGCGAAGAACTTGTATGCAAGCGTATAGGACGGAGCATTATAGCTGAGGCCGAATGACGCATAGTCCAGATATGGCTGCGACGGAGAGAGGATGAAGCTGTACTCTCCAGGCCCCAGAAGGAAGAGGCGGCGGCCGATTGAAACGTAGAAATCCGGAGAGCTGTATTCACCGTAGGCCACACTCGGGTACTGTGCATTAGTCACTGCGTACTTTGTGTTCCCGACATACGGGATGTTCGACCATGTGCTTGCGGACGTGAAGTCATAGAGCTCCTCACGGAGGTCTATCTTGAGGGCGAACGAGAAGCCGTGGTTCTCTATTTCGAGGAAAGCGGATGCAAGGCTCTCACGCTGCTCGAAGCGGAGAAGCGAATCCTGAAGGCGTTCCCAGTTGTCTTCCAGCGAAACGCTGTCGAGAAAGTCGTTCGTCCTTGAATAGACATCACTCTTTCCGCTTTTCAGCAGAGGGTATCCGTCCCAGCGGAAAGCCGGAGTAATGTCCGCTCCCACGCGGATTGAAGAGGGAAGCGGCAGAAGGACGAGAAAGACAAGAAACGGAATCAATACTCTTCTTTTAACAGACAGCATGGCTCCATCTTAAAGAATCAGAGGTTATTTTTCATCCTTTTTCTTCTTCGGATAGAGGAATCTCTTGATCTTCTGTGTCGGAGTACGCTCGAAATCCTCTTCCTGGAGTTCCGTATCGGCTATTCTGGAATGGACCGAAAGCTGCTCGTTCGCGCTCTTCTTGAGCTTTGCCAGATAATCTGAAGCGTACTTCTTCACTTCGTCGGCGTTCATCTTGAGATTATCCATCATTGCTTCGAGGTCGAGCTTTATGAGAGCGACAAGTCCTCCCCTGCCGGGAACAATCAGCGATTCCTGGACATAGTCCATGTTGTTGAGGATGCTCTCGATTGACTCCGGATAGATGTTCTCGCCGGCCGGACCGAGTATCATTGTCTTGACTCTGCCGCGTATAGCGAGGAATCCTTCCTTGTTGATATAGCCGAGATCCCCTGTCCTGAAATACCCGTCACTTGTGAAGACTTCGCTGTTGAGGGCGTCGTTGTTGTAGTAGCCCTTCATGACGTTCGGCCCTTTCACTGCTATCTCGCCGACACCTTCCTCGTTCCTGTCAAGGAGGATGACGGAGTCGTGCTTGACGATTTTTCCGATGTAGCCGAGCCTGTGCTGCCTTCTCCTCGGTCCCGATGCCGCAATGAGAGGGCTTGTCTCGGTAAGACCGTAACCCGGGGCATAGGGGAACTTCGCACGGAAGAGGAACTCCTCGACTTCGCCGTCGAGAGGAGCTCCCCCGATACCGAAGAACTTCATTCTGCCGCCTATCGTCGTCTTGAGCTTCGAGCATATCGAATGATAGACAATGCCTCTTGTGAGGGGGTTCTTCATAAGCCGCTTCACCTTCTCGTCGTTCTTGAGAACGGGAGCGACGGCAGAGCGGTAGATCTTCTCGATGAGAAGCGGCACCGTCAGTATGATATGCGGCCGTACTTCCCTGAATGCCTTCATGAGAATCGTCGTTGCAGGCGGTTTCCCGAGGAATGTTATCTCCGCGCCTCTCATGAGACAGAGAAGATGCGAGATGCTGAATTCATAGGCATGGCTCATGGGAAGAATCGAGAGAACCCTGTCCCCTTTGTTTATCTTCACGTAGGTGTCCGTGCTCTCGTCGGCACAGACAAGCAGATTCTTCTGGGTCAGAACAACGCCCTTGCTCGCTCCGGTCGTCCCGCTTGTATAGATGATGGAAGCCACATCATCCTCCTGCGGAGTGGACATCTTTATGAGATTATGGTCAGGGCTCTTCTCCTTTATCGAAATACCGGGACATGAGGAAAAGTCGAATCCTTCAGCTATGACGGGAATGTAGGCCAGGTCATCCATGCGGATAGTCAGCATTCCCTCCATGCCCTCTGTCTTCCTGAAATGCTTCGTGTTTATGCAGACAGCCTTCGCGCCGCTCTGAGCGATGATCTCCCTGACTTCTGATGAGGAGAAATCGGGTAGAATCGGAACCGTGACGGCTCCGATAATGACAGTGCCGAGATACATCACCATCCAGTGCGGACAGCTCTCGCCCATGATGGCGACTCTGTCCCCCTTCCTGACACCGTTCTTGAGGAGGAACGAGGCCACGCATTCACTGTACCATTTGAGATGACTGTAGCTTATGCCCTTCTCCCTGTCGTCGCCGAATACGGAGTACGCAATGAGATTCGGGGTACGGGACGTTATGGCATCCAGGAATGCCGGAAAGGTATAGGACGTGACTGTCTTCATCCTGAGTCCGTCGTTGCGCTTTATCCTGCGGCACGAGCGGTATGTTATCTTCTTTTCCTTCTGTTTCTTCTTTTTCCTTTCTGCCATGCTTTTCCTCTTTTGAATGAAGTTAAAGGAAATGAACGGGGATGGGCTATAGCGAGATTTCTTCATTTGGCCTTTTCCGGAAACAATTACTAGACGGAAAAAGGGAATGGGGAGATTCAACTATCCTATCTGAAAGGATAGTTATCCATCTATCTTCATAAAGAGGCGGTCATTCACCGCCACTGCTGAATCGAGAGATAGTTAATTTGTCTTTACCCGTCAGTAGAGGTATCGTTTGATCTTGTATGTAGGAGTACGCTCGAAGGCAGTCTCCTGTAGCAGCACTTCGCCTATCCTCTGGAAAGCCGAAAGGTCCTTATTGACATCCCTTATGACTTCCTTCACGTAGTTTTTCGCCTTTTCCTTCGCTTCCCCGACCGTCAGGGCAAGAGCTTTCTGATAGGATGCAATGTCAAGTTTCACAAGGGCCGTGAGAATGCCGGAGTGATTGACGACAAGTGACTCCTCAACGAACTCCTTTCTGTTGATGAGTGATTCGATATCTTCAGGATAGATATTCTCTCCTCCGGAAAGGAGGATCATTGTCTTGCTTCTTCCTCTTATGGCGAGAAAGCCGCAGCTGTCAAGCTGAGCGAGGTCTCCTGTTCTGAAGTAACCGTCTTCAGTATAGGATTCCCTGTTGAGTGCATCGTTGCTGTAATACCCCTTCATCACCGAGGGACCCTTTACACAGAGTTCGCCGATTCCTTCTTCGTTCGGATCGAGAATCTTCACATCCAGTCCCCTTACTATCTTTCCGATACGATGGAGAGAATGCTGACGTTTCCCCGGGCCGCATGATGCGATAAGCGGACTTGTCTCCGTGAGACCGTATCCAAGCGCATACGGGAATGACGCGTCATAGAGGAATTCTTCCGTTTCACTGTCGAGAGGAGCACCTCCTATGCCGAAGAATTTCATCCTGCCGCCGAGGGCGGAAAGTATCCTGTGACCTATGAGACGACAGATGATTCTCCGCATAAAGGGATTCGAACATAATTTTCCGACCCTCTCATTCTGCAGTAGCGGTCTCACCGACGAAGAATATATCTTTTCGATGATGAGTGGCACCGTCATGATGATGTGGGGTTTGACGGCTTTGAATGCCGGAAGAAGAACAGATGCAGACGGCGTCCGGCCCAGGACGGTTATCCGGCAGCCGCACATAAGAGGAAGAACATGGCCCAGCGTGAATTCATAGACATGACTCATCGGAAGAATCGAGAGCACCCGGTAACCCCTTTTCACCCTGATGTAGGGAAGCGATGCCTCATCTGCCGAATAGAGGATATTCCTGTGGGTCAGCATGACCCCCTTGCTCTTCCCAGTCGTACCGCTTGTGAAGATGATGGATGCCGTATCATCAGGGGATGGAGCATTCTCCGATAATTGAGACGCATTGACATCACAGCCTAGAGCATATCTTCCGCTCTCTCTTTCTCGCATTGTATCGATATTGATAATGACAATTCCTCTTCTGAGGGACGTCTCGATTATTCTTCTCTCAAGACGCTCTGACACGAAGAGAACCTTTGCAGAGCTTTCCTCGAGAATGAGGCTGCTTTCACGGCTTGAGAAATCAGGAAGAATCGGGACTGCAGTGAGGCCGACGTTCACTATGGCGAGATAGCACACCATCCATTCGCTCGACGATGGAGAATAGATTGCAACTCTGTCCCCCTTTTCCAGGCCGAGAGACAGAAGGTACGAAGACAGTCTGTCTGCTCTCTCCTTCAGCTGCGAATAGGAGATGTCCCTTTCCGGATGCTGATAGGATGAATATGCGATGTCTGATGAATATTTCTCCGCGACAGTATCTGTCAGAGAACGGAATGTGTATTCGGGAATATTGACGGGTCTTTTCATTCTTGCTTTCTCTTTTTTGACACATTTTAAAATAGTGTCAATATAAAAGCAAGTCTTTGTTTTACGTTTTTGTAAATTCCGTCAAAAAAAGAAGCCCCGTCTCCGGAGCCCATTGAGCATACACGAACGCCCCTTACGTCCGTGCATGCTGGAAAAAACTTATCTGACCGTGAATGACACCGGGATACTCCACTCATTGCCTGCACTGTCTGTTGCCGTGAGTGTAGTCTCGATTACGTCTCCACTGTTGCCCTTGAGAACGATGACGAAGGTTGCACTGCCTGTATCTCCGGAAGAGAGTGTGCGGAAGCTCTGATTCTTTGTGAGAACCTTGAGATTATCAGTTTCCTCAAGCTTGAGTGTCAGCCCCCTGATGTCCGTGTTGCCGCCGACTGTAAGGGAAGTCGTGTACTTAACCTGGGTGTTTGCAGGAACAGTGTTGTCCGAATAGTACTTTACACTGCCTTCCTCAAGCTGCACGCTCTTCCAGTAAGCCGTATATGTCTTGCTTTCGCCCTCTTCAACCGTGACCGTGTCGCCTTCGACTTCCTTTCCGGTGCTGTCATACCAGCCGACAAATACATATGATGAATCGGGAGCTTCGGGAACAACGACATCCGCGCTGCCTTCTTCGGTTACATAGCTGTATCCTGTTACGGAATCAGTGAAGGAGATTCCCGTTGAAAGAACTCCGTAGAGAACCGTATCCGTGTAAGGCATCGTAATCTCTTCGCCCGGAGCATAGAGAACCTCGTCCTCCGTGATTCCCCAGCCGTTGAGAATCTGCGAATAATAGGATGTTGCAGACGGAAGTGTAACGCTCTCGCCCGGCTCTTTGACGATTGTCTTCTTGTAGCTTCTGATTCTGCCGTTGGACTCATACTTCACGTAAAGTGTGAGAGTCGGATGATAGTACTTCGAATTCTCATAGAGGAAATCGGAGATGGACTTCTTCTCGTCTTCATCACTGCTGTTGACGATTCTCTCGACCAGTGTCTCTGTCTGCTCCTCCGTGATTACAGGATACTCGAGTCCCTTGTAGAGTTCCTTGAGCTCGAGATATTCGCTTACATCCTTGTCCTTGTAAGCTTTCTTCATGCTCTCCTCGAGCTTTTCCCTGTCCGTTTCATAATCGGATTTTGCGTCCTCAAAGCTGCTCTTGATGTCTTCAATGGATGCAGAGGAGAGATCAAGAGATGAGAA